>CAYPLU010000021.1:0-6161 GCA_964411775.1 uncultured Gammaproteobacteria bacterium
GCTGCCATATTCTACGGTGTCCCTAGTGCCATAAGAACCACATCTATGATTCCGGCTCTTCACGTTTTTGTAGCCGCTGGTATTTGGCTATTACTTTCAAAAGTTAAACCAGTCCTAAAAAAGGCTAAGGTTTTCTATATTTTGCCAACCGTTTTAGTCGTCGCCTTTTTTCTCGGTTATTTTACCCATCTCTATTTTATCCACGACCCTATTGAAAACTCCAAAAATTGGTATTACGAATATGCCGAAATTGTTAAGTTTGTCGGTAAAAAGTCAAGCAACTTTAACAAGATAATTATTTCTACCTCGCTTGGTCAGCCTCACGAATTTCTCCTCTACTATCTTAAGTACCCGCCAAAGACTTATCTATTAACAGACGGGGGGACCGTTTCAGGAGGATACGCTGAGACAAAAAATCACTTTGCCAATTACCTGTTTCGTCCAATTAATTGGGACAAGGACAAAAAACTGAAAAATACCCTTTTAATTGGCTTACCCGAAGATTTCCCCAATGAAGTACCGTTTGTTAAAAAATTCGACTACTTGGATAAAAAGATTGCTGCTATTGCGGTAAAAACACCATGAGTTTTTTAACTAAAAAAATAACATTAATCCTTTTTCTGCTAATTATGGCTGTCGGTTTTTCCACACAGTTTTATCGCCTTGACCGTTTCCCGCCTGCCCTAAATCTTGATGAGGTTGTGATGGGCTACGACGCCTACTCGATCCTTAAAACTGGCCGTGATCAATATGGGCGTTTTATGCCAATTTACTTTCAATCTCATGATGATTACAAACCGCCTTTCATCATTTATTCAATTGTCCCGTCCATCGCCATTTTTGGATTAACCGATTTTGCTGTTCGCTTCCCCTCAGCCGCTTATGGATTCTTAACCATAATCTTCACGTTTCTTTTTGCAAAAGAACTCTTCACCAATGGGGCCGATCGTTCTTCGTCAAAAAAGATTGCCCTTTTGTCAGCCCTGTTGTTAGCTGTTTCGGCCTGGCATCTCCAATTTTCTCGGACTTCCTACGAGGTTGGTATACAACCATTTCTAACTGTCGCCGGGCTCTACTTTTTTCTAAAGGCGATAAGAAACCAAAAGATTATTCTTGCCGCAATTTCAGGACTCCTTCTCTCAATTGGGACCCATTTATATACCGCCTCAAGGGTTTTTATCCCGCTTCTAATCTTCCTACTATCACTAATTTACGTCCGTCCACTTTGGCGGCTTAAATCAATTACTGTCGTATTTAGCATTGCGCTGGCTATTTTTTTAATTCCGACAGTCTACCTTTTTACAACACCCGCTGGTCAAACCCGATTTAAAGGAACAAACATTTTTCAGGATCCCATCGCTCACGAAAGAACCATAAACCGTAAAGTTACCGACTGGCTGTCAAGAGACCGATTAGCGGCAAGTATTTTCCACCCTGAAAAACTGGCTTACGCCCCCGAAGTGATGTACGGCTACTTCTCCCACTTACGCCTGGATTTTATTTTCCTTGGGAAAACAGACGGCAGTACCAATTACGTTCCCAACACCGGTCTAGCCTATCTTATTGAGTTACCCTTCTTCTTATATGGTCTTTTTTGTCTATTCTCCCAAAAGAATAAGAAACCCGCCTTTTTATTAGTTGGTTGGCTCCTGCTTGCCCCAGTGCCTGCTTCAGTCACATACGGAATACCAACATCAATCCGAACTACGATTATCCTGCCAAGTATTCAAATAATTACCGCCTTTGGGCTAGTCAGCCTTTGGTTAAGACTTAATGAGTCAAAAGTTAGAAATATCATCTTTACCTGCATTGCGGTTGCTTTTTGTTACTCGGTCGCACAATACCTAGAAATGTATTATGTCCAGGCCCCCATAGAGCGTGACCACTTTTGGTACACCTCCTATCGGCAAGTCGCCCTAACTTCAAAAAAGTTGTCCAGTTTTTATGACCAAATCATTGTGTCAACCTCTCTTGACCAACCCCAAAGCTTTTTCCTTTACCATTTACAAATGGACCCCGCCCGTTATGTTCGTGATTTTGGTGGAACTGTCTCAGGGAGTTACGCTGAGACGAGAAATCACTTCGATAAATTTTACTTTAAACCAATAAATTGGGATAAAATGGAGAGTATGAAAAATACCCTTTTTGTCGGACGTCCTCAAGAATTTTCGGAAAATGCCCCCATTATTAAAAAGTTCTATAGTCTCTCAGGGAAAGAAGAAGTTTTTATGGTTGGAAAAGGGGCCCGCCCATGAGAACAAAATTGTGCCTGCTGCTAGTTATTTTTCTGGCTACCATCCTCCGGCTCTACAAAATATCGGAGATTCCTTATTCACTCTATTGGGATGAAAGCGCCGTTGCCTATAACGCGTATTCCATTGCCGAAACGGGCAAGGATGAGTATGGGACAACTCTTCCTATAATTTTTCGATCGTTCAATGACTATAAAATGCCCGGATTTGTCTATCTGACGGCTCCGTTTGTCAAATTCTTTGGGTTAAACGAATTTGCTGTCCGGTTGCCTTCAGCCGTCTCGGGGATCATCACCGTTGCTATTATCTATTTCCTTGTCCGAGAGTTAACTCTTATTGGGACTATTTCCTCCTGGGTAACAAAAAAATCGAAGGCAATTTCACTTTTAACGGCGTTTGGATTAGCCGTTTCACCTTGGCATCTGCAATTTTCAAGAACTGGATTCGAGGCAAATGTCGCCTCAACGTTTTTTCTCGCCGGTCTTTGGCTATTTCTGCGTTTCATAAGGACAAATCGACTTATCCTTCTTCCCTGGCTTTTGTTTGCCGCCAGTTTCTATTTTTATCGAAGCATCCACGGATTCTTACCACTTTTTCTGCCAATAATGGTTGTGATTTTCCCAAAAAACATCTATCGCCGGGGAAATTTACTCCCTCTTGCCACGTCAATCGCCGTTTTTATCGCCTTAATTTCTCCAATTATATATACCGTATTTTTCAGCCAGGGGGCTGTTCGTTTTCAGCAGGTTAGTATTCTTTCTCACCCGAGTCAGTCGTTGGCCAGACAAAACCTGGTTGATAATCCTCTCGAGGCTCGGGCGGTTCGCTACGGCACTGTCGGCCAAGATTTCTTCACCAATTATATCGCGCATTTCACTCCAAAATTCCTGTTTTTCGAGGGAGATTCCTTCGCCAGACATAAAATTGCCGGGATGGGTCTTCTTTATTTAGCCGAATTCCCCCTTATTTTATTTGGACTATTTGTCCTTATCAAATTTGTTCCCTCTTGGAAGGTAAAAGTACTTGCCGTTTCTGTGATCATGTTTGGAATTGTCCCGGCCTCAATCTCTACTCCGTCACCGCACGCCTTGAGGTCGTTAAACGTACTCCCGATGCCGCAATTTCTCTCGGCAATCGCTACTATTTATTTTCTGAAAATGATCTCCTTTAAAAAATTCCTAAAAGTATTAGGTTACGGCACCATCGTCATCCTATTTTTCTTTTCCATAAGATTTTATTTAAATTCTTACTACATTGTTTCTGCTAAAGAATTTACCAGTATCTGGGCCGACGGGTATAAACAGCTTTCCGAATACGTTTTTGCCAATGAAAACCAATATGACAAAGTTTTAGTCACCGGTCACTACTGGCAGCCATATATTTATTTTGCCTTTTATAAAAAATACGACCCGTCTAAATTTCAAATCTCTGGTAGCCAAAAACAATTTTCAAAGTATCTTTTTGGCCCGACTGGCTGGGACGATGGGGGAAATCGTCCTGAATTAGAAAGCGTTGATCTTAAAAAATTTGCCCAGTCAGATAATATTCTGGTCGCCCTATCCCCAGGTGAGTTTAATCAGCAATCCCAAAATCTCGAGAAATTAACTGAGATTCGTGACCACAAGGGCGATCTTGTATTCGTTGTCGGAAAAACCAAATGAAAAAGAAGGTAGTTTTAGTTCTGCTACTAATTATAACCATTGCCTCAGTCTTGCGGTTGTACCGGTTTACGACAAATCCACCCGGCCTTTATTGGGACGAGGCTGCTATTGGTTACAACGCCTATTCACTCCTAAAAACCGGAAAAGACGAGTGGGGGACACCACACCCAATTCTATTTCGTTCTTTTAATGACTATAAAGCGCCCCTATACATTTATCTAACTGTCCCCTTTGCAAAAGTCTTTAATCTGTCAGAAGTTGCTGTGCGTCTGCCATCGGTTATTTTTGGGATATCAGCCGTTTTAATTGCTTTCTTTCTTGGCTTGGAAATAAGTCGATTATTCTTTGACAGCAGTAAAAAAACTTCTTATCTAGTAGCCCTTTTGTCGATGTTGTTTATTGCTATTTCCCCTTGGCACCTCCAGTTCTCACGCACTGGGTTTGAAGCAAATGTCAGCCTGACGTTTGTTTGCCTTGGCGTTTGGCTCTTTCTTCGTTGGCAAAGACTAAATGACTATAGTCTTATCCCAGCCTCCCTTGCCTTTGTGGCCTCAATCTACACCTATCACAGCGCACGAGTTTTTACGCCACTGTTTCTGATTGCTATCGGCCTGATTTTTTTCAAAACCCTTTGGCAAAGGAAAAGCTTTGTTTTAATAGCCCTGGTCGTCGGTGCCATTACTCTTTTACCATTTTTACCAACGTATTTTTCTAAAGAAGGCAGGGCGCGCTTTGCCGGAGAAAATGTTCTTCACGAACCTGGCAACGTCTTGGAAAACATTCAAAATAACTACCTTGCAAATTTGTCCACTGACTTTTTGTTTTTCAAGGGTGACCAGGCCGGCAGGCACTCAGTAAAAAAAATGGGGGAATTTTATCTTTGGCAGTTACCTCTTTTTCTTGCTGGCATCTACCTAATTTTGTCAAAAAAAAACAACCAAGCCGGGCTACTATTGGGTGCTTGGACCCTTCTAGGAGCCGTTCCGCCGGCCCTCACTAGTGTTTCTCCGCATGCTGTTAGGGGCCTAATGATGGTTATGCCAGTCAGCCTTATCTGTGCTCTTGGTGCCATCACGCTTTTGCAAAATATTAGAAGAAGTCGGTTTGGAAAATTAATATTAATTGGTTTTTCCGCCGCATTTATTTATTACTTTGCTCTATATCTCGAACTCTATCAAATTCAATATCCCAAAGCTTATGCTGCTGACTGGCAAGATGGTGCCAAGTCCGCCGTTAAGATAATAGAAAGGATCGAAGGGGATTACGATTCCATCTATCTTTACCAAGAACTTCACTATATCCACCTACTCTTTTATAAAAAATACGACCCAGCGCTATTACAAAAATCAGGTCACGACATTAAAAATATTGGCAAGTTTCACTATCTACCTATTTCTACTTTTCCCAAAAAATCTGCCTCGGTCGGAAAAACCTTAATTGTTTTTCCATATTGGATGGTTTCCCCGGAAAATCCTGGCGTTCTCCGCGATGTAAGAATGGATAATGGTCAAACTGTTTATCGCCTATATGCTGAGTAATTTTGTCTGTTCAAAAGATTGGATAATGCAGGATCTCCCGAATCAAATTTGGGAGGCCCAGGCTCTTGCCGGAAAAGACTCTTACACCTGGGTAACTCGGCTCTTTCACAATAAACCTATAATGTATTCCACTAACTTCTTGCGCTGCGAGCTTTACCATCTTGCCCCGGACTATATCGCCCGGAAATTAACATTTATCGGTTTATTTTTTTGGTTAATCGCCATCTTTCATCTAGTTAAAAATCGTCGCTATTTTGGCCTGATTATTATCATTTTTTCTTCAGGATTAGTTGTCTTCCAAATTCCTGTTTTTAAGTTAGTCGCTGAAACAATTTTCACAATTATCCAAGGATCTCTCTCCTTATATGGAGTTTTTATCAGTGTCAAATATCTGATCACTCGAAAACAAAATCATGGCTAAAACGATTCATAAATACAAAATTTATTTGCTGTTGTTTCTTATCTGCCTCTTAGGTTTCTTATTAAGATTTTATAAAGTTTCACTAATCCCTCCCGGACTCTATGTTGACGAGGTCTCAATTGCCATTAACGCATCATCAATTGCTACCCACGGAAATGATGAATGGGGCAAAAGTTATCCACTTTTGTTTAAGGCCTATGGTGAATATAAGTTACCCGTTTACATTTATCTAACAGCAGCCACTTTAAAAATTTTCGGGCAATCAGATTTTTCTATTCGGTTACCCTCC
>CAYPLU010000021.1:6171-13281 GCA_964411775.1 uncultured Gammaproteobacteria bacterium
TCTCCCAGGGCATCGCTAGTGCAGCGAAAATTAACCCCCCCTCGACAAAACTCTCACTTCTTGCCGCCTTTTTAATGGCTATCTCACCATGGCATCTCCAGTTTTCAAGAGCCGGTTTCGAAGCTACCGTCGGATTATTTTTTTCGTTATTAGTCATTCTTCTACTACTAGTTGGCCTCAGGCGGGGGAATGGTAAATTAATTCTTTTGTCATTCCTTTCAGTTCTTACTGCGGTGCTAACCTACCTTAGTACCCGAGTTTTTCTCCCCCCGCTGTTGTTAACAATTCTTTTATTACAGTGGCGCCAAGTAGTTAAAGTCTGGAAAGAAATGGTGGTTTGTCTAATCGTGACTGGCACTTTATTTTTTCTTCTTCTAAATGCATTCTTTTCTAGTGAAAGCACCATTCGCTTTCAGTCGCAAAGCGTCCTGACCTTGGGGACTGATGTCATTGGGTCGTTTTTATCAAATCTAGAAAAAATGTTTTCTTTTGGCTTTCTTTTCAATAACGGCGATCCTAATCCTCGCCATGGTTTATTAACTACGGGGGCATTATTTTTCTGGCAACTCCCGCTCATTTTCATTGGCATCTTTGCTCTTGGGGCAAGGTCAAAAAGAGCACTGCTAATCATGTTCTCATGGCTACTGTTTGCCTCCTTGCCAGTTGCTTTGGGAAACGTCTCACCCCACGCCTTGCGCGGACTCAACTCAGTCGTTGCCTGGCAGATCATTTGCGCCGTTGGTATCATTGTTATTCCAAAAAGTAGAAAGACTCTTCTCCTAGCCCCTGTCATTATTAGCCTCTCACTCCTTTTTTATTTTCATAATTATTATGTCCATACGATTTCCGCATTTGGTTCATCTTGGGGCGATGGCATTGAAAATACCGTAACACAGGTAAAAAAAATAGAGTCGAATTATAAAATAATTTATTTCCATAATCGCATCAACTATGCATACCTCGATTGGTATGGGAAGACTGTTTTCGACAAATCAAAGACTGACTCAGAATCTGTAAGACCAGCTAAAGTGGTTTTTTTGGATGATGCTTACTGGAACGATCGCTTCAACGAAAAAAGGCTAATTAATTTCATCATAAAGCAGTCGGGAAAGTCTCTGCTAGTCGTTCCGGACACCGAAGCCAAGTTCACTAGTCCCATGGTTAAAAAAATCTTTACTATCAGAAAATCCAATGGAGAACCAGGTTTTATCGGTTACGAAATTGAAAGTCTATGACCTGCACCCTATCAACCATCATTTCTAATATCCCAAACCGGGTCATTGAAGCGCAGGTTTTTGAGCGGACCATACCAATATCGGAAATAAGGCTCTTTAATAACAAAATAACCTTTGTACTAAGTGACACCACCCGCTGTTATTCCAGCTATTTCGCTCCAGAAATTGTCTCCCACTACGTTGGCTTTATCGGTTGGGCACTGCTTATTTTTAGCTTGGGATGGTCAATCAGTCACAAAAAATGGTTACCGTCAATTATCCTTCTAGCCTATCCATTAGGGGCAATGTTAAATATTTCCGTTGGGCTGCCCTTTCAAGATATAATAAACAACGTGTACTATTGGTTAGGGTCAACTTTTGGAGCAATTATGCTCATTAGAAGTTCATACCTTTTTTTTGGCAAAAAATGAGAACTAAAACTTTAGCTTCGCTTTTGGTCATATTCGTCCTCGGATTAACTCTGCGCCTGTTTTCACTAGGGTCCAACCCACCGTCGTTATATTGGGACGAAGCCTCAATTGGCTATAACGCCTATTCAATTAGCCAGACGCTTCATGATGAACACCAAGAATTTTTTCCCTTATCCAGGTTTATTGCCTTCGGTGACTATAAAGCGCCGGGCTACATTTACTTAGATGCTATTGCGATAAAATTTTTAGGACTCTCTGACTTCTCAATCCGTTTTCCCTCGGCCCTTTCAGGGTCACTACTTATTTTAGTTACCTTTTTCTTGGCTCAAGAACTATGTCAATTATCATCCGAAGGGTCAATTTGGCGCCGGCGACAAAGATCACTCCTGCTGGTATCTGCTTTTATTGTTTCCGTATCGCCATGGTCAATCCAACTAAGTCGAGCGGCTTTTGAGGCAAATGTTGCCACCCTGTTTTCGTCACTCGGTTTTACCCTTCTTCTTTACGGGATTCGCAAAAAATCCATTGTTGCAATCTCAGTTTCGGCGTTGTCACTCGTTTATTCAATGTATTCATTTAATACCCACCGTTATGTTATCCCCCTTTTGTCGCTTGCCCTATTAACCATCTCCTTAAGAAGAGTTACCAAATCAAAAAAGATTATTTTTAGTCTTCTTTTGTCCGGTCTTATCTCACTAGTTTTGCTCGTGCCTTTAATTCAACATATTCGTCTGCGAGAAGGAACCTTGAGATTTTTTGAAGTCACTTGGATGAATGATCTCGAGCCGATAACAAAAGCTAACCAATATGTTATGGATGAAGGTAACAATCTTTCTTCAAAAGTATTTAATAATCGGCGGATTTCTTTTGCCAGAAACTTCGCCCTCCATCTATCAGATCACTTCAACTGGAAGTTTCTGTTTCTAACCGGAGATGTTAATCCCCGTCTCTCAAGTCAAGATACCGGCATTTTTTATTTTTTTAAGGCCATTTTTTTACTTTGGGGACTATATTTAATGGCTAAATACCCAGGGAAGAACGTTCTTTTAATCCTAGTCTGGATTCTAATTGGACTTATCCCAGCGGCCCTGGCCAGAGAAACGCCTCACGCGCTGCGAACTTATAATCTTGCCCCTGTTCCGCAAATCATTCTTGCCCTTGGACTTGTCGGTCTCATCGACGCCTTAAGAAATAAACGTGTAATCGTCATTATGTCCTTTTCCGTTCTTTACGCTGTTTCTGTTTTATGGCACTTTCATTACTACTTTAATCATTATCCTTCTGACTATTCGCGCGAATGGCAATCAGGCTACAAAGAATTGGTAAACTACGTCTCTTCAAGAGAAAGAAGTTTCGATGTTGTTAAAGTTTCCGACTTTTATGGACGACCCTACATATATTTTCTCCTCTACAATAAATATAGTCCTCAAAAATATTGGCAAACTAGAAATGTTGATCGCGATTGGTATGGCTTCTGGACAGTAAAGGGATTCGGCAAATATGTTTTTGGTGATATTTCCTTGGAGACCAACAAAAAAGCCTTATATATAGTTCCTCCTGGGCAGGATAAAATACCAGGAAAGCTTGTAAAAACCATAACTGATTATGGTGGCATGCCAATTTTTAATATTTACGAAAATTAGAAGTGATCGACCATCTTAGAAAAAATAAAATCTCGTACCTTCTAGGTCTGTTGCTGGTTCTGGCCTTTTTTGTTTCCCGAATAGTAAGTCTCACTAAAATCCCCATCTTCACGGATGAAGCAATTTATCTACGCTGGTCACAAGTTATGGCCTACGATGCCAGCCTTCGTTACTTACCCCTGGTTGATGGTAAACAACCCCTATACATGTGGCTGGTTTCAATAGCAATTAGACTTCTCCACAGCGTTGATATTTTATTCGTCGGAAGACTTGTCGCTATCTTTAGTGGCGCATTTTCAATGATTGGCCTATTTTTTTCAGCTAAATGGTTGTTTGGACGAAAAGATCTAGGTTTATTGGCAATGACTCTGTATTTAGTTAGCCCTTTCACCTTTATGTATGATCGTCTAGCTCTAGCAGATAGTCTTCTTGCTGCCTTTGCTACTTGGTCTTTTGCGTTGTCAGTAGTTTTAATTCAACGAATCAATCTCGAGGCAGCCCTCCTTCTTGGCGGCAGCATTGGCCTTGGACTTTTAACAAAAACTCCAGCCCTCTTTTCACTTATTAATCTTCCGCTATTTTTATTTCTCTTTGACTGGAAAGCTAAAAATCGCTTCAGCCGATTATTGAAAATCGGATTACTCTCCGGGGTTGTCCTCCTACTATCACAGTCAATCTACTCGATTCTTCGTCTTTTTCCTCTGTTCCATATGATAAGTCAAAAGAATTCCGAGTTTGTCATCACCTTCGGGCAATTCTTAAAAACACCTCTGCATTGGTTTATTGGGAATACCCCGACACTTATCCGCTGGGAGACTAGCTACCTAACGATACCGATAGTGCTACTTATTGTCGTGGGCATTGTTGCTGCCGTTTTGGATAGAAAAAAAGAAGTGTTAGTCATTATCGGTTCATTTACTGTTCCTTTTATTGCCATGGCTGCCTTTAATAAGGTTATCTATCCCAGGTATCTCCTGACTTTCACACCGTTACTTTTCCTTATTGCTGCCTACGGTATCCAAAAATTTTGGCATCTGAAAAAAATATCAAAGAATATAAAAACGATTATTCTAACTATTCTCTTTGCTATTCCGGCCTTTGTCACTTTTAAAATTATTACCACTCCCATAGAGGCCCCCATAGCTGAGGCTGACAACTATCAATACCTAAACAGCTGGTCAGCTGGGTTTGGAGTGGTGGAAACAAGAATTTTCTTAAGCGATCAATCCCGCAAAAGCAGCAGTGTTACCCTTCTTACTGAAGGGACTTTTGGGCTTATGCCTTATGCCCTCGACTTGTATCAATCTGAATACCCAAATGTTCATATTAAAAGTCTTTGGCCGCTTCCCGGATCAGTACCAAACGAGTTCGAAAAGGACCTAAAGAACAATATTCCGGTATATGTACTCATATACCAAAGAAATGCCCTTCCAGAAAATTGGAATCTGAGATTAGTGTATTCGTATAAACAGGGGACAAGCTCAGATAGTCTACGTGTTTATCAGCTTTTGAGTAAATGAAAAAGGTTATTGAATGGGTGATCCTGTTTTCTATTTTAGGGTTTTGCATTTACGCCTCGGTAAAAACCTATTATGCTGTCATCCCGGACAAAGTTACGATTGGAAACCATCTGGGTTTACTGGCTGAGAGCTTTTCTAAAGGCCAGGTTTTCCTAAATCCCATCAACCGGCCAACGACTGATATTGTCGATATTGGTGGCCGGCAGTATCTTTACTTCGGCCCCTTCCCTTCACTAATTCTTACGCCGATATTTTTATTGTTTGGTTATTCCGACCAAACTCTCCTGGGATTTTCTTCATTAATAATTACTTTTCTTTCAATTGTGTTTATCACCCGAAAGCTAAATTTTGCTATACAAAACTCGATCTGGTTAGGGATTGCCTTTTGCTTTTCCACAGTTTTCTTTGGCGTTTCAATTTTGTCCTTAAGTTCTTGGGTTATCCAAGCAGTTGGGGTTGCGGTGACCATTTTAGCCTTAGCCGAATTTTTTTACAAAAAGCGCCCGATTGTTATCGGTTTTTTGATAGCCGCCGCGGGTCTAACTAGAATTGGTCTTTATGTTGGATCGATTTTTTTCCTAATCATGTTTCTAAACGATCGAAACCGTCTCAAAAATATTGTTTTGCTTTTATTACCAATTTTCCTCTCACTATTACTTCTTTCTGCTTATAGCCATAAGCGCTTCCGCTCTTGGTTTGAAACTGGGTACAAATATCAATCAACCGCCCTGTCTTACCCAATGAGCAAAAATATTATCCCTGGTTTAATTAGTTTGACTCACGTTCCAACCAATTTGTATGTATTGTTATTTAAGGCTCCTGATCCGGTTCTTGAACCATACGGCGGGTTTGTCCTTAAATTTCCTTACCTAAAAGCTGACCCATGGGGAATGGGAATTTTGTTCACCTCACCCATATTCCTCTTCCTCATTAGCCTTAAAAAAAACAAATACTTTTACCCACTTTTTATAACGACAGTCCTATTGGCCATTCCATCACTTGTCTATTTTGGTATTGGATACTCACAGTTCGGGTATCGCTACTCGCTGGACTTTTTACCGTTTTTGTTTCTGTTGTTGCTAACAGGTCTAAAAGGAGAACTCCAATTACGCCACAAACTATTTATAATTCTTGGGGCCATCTTTAACTGCCTTTACCTTGGAAGTGTCTTTGGAGTTTACCCCTTGTTTAATCTTTTATGAAAGAGCGCATCCTCGTGGTTACCATTGTTGCCGTATTATTAATTGGTTGGTTACTCGCTGTCGTTATCCCAGTAACACGAGGATATTTTTTCTTCACCTTTGATTTTTCCCGCGATATGTTATGGGTAAAAAATCAAATTGACTTCGGAATTCCGGCGATTGTTGGTCCCTGGGGTAGTTTAAATGGTCTTTTTTTTGGCCCACTTTGGTATTGGTTACTGGTTATCCCGTATATTCTTGGAAACGGATCACCAATCGCCGCCACTATTTTTGATTGTGTTTTTGTCTTAATAACAATCTTCATTGGTTTTACTTTATTTCTAAAAGAAGACAAAAAATTTGCCGTTTTCTTCCTGCTCTTTTCCCTAGCCAGCCCAGCGATGAAAGCAATCGCTGGTTATGCTTTTGCCCAAAACATGTTACCGTTTTTTACACTATGCCTTCTATACTCCTATGCTAAGCTTATAGAAAAGTTCAAGCTTCGGTTCCTCTTGTTAGCAGGATTAAGTATCTCCCTGATGTATCACGCAGAACCGCCAACAGCGATAGTCTCTATACTAAGTATTATCCCAATTATTTTATTGTCGAAAGACAAAAAACCATTCTTTACCTTTAAATCCATCATATCTTTCTTAATCATCTTTCTTGCTCCATTTTTGACAGTGATCATCTTCGATTTACGCCACCAATTCTTACAAGTGAAAGCGGTCTTAAGTTATCTACAGGGCCAAAACGAAAGTCTCCAGGGCATTCTCCCCCTGGGAGAAAGGTTAACGGATCGGCTTACCAAATTTGGAGGGATTATTACTGGCGGTATTTCTGCAAACCCCCAGGCAACAGGAATTTTCATAGCCATTTTAGCGTTCTTCAACTTTTTTAAAGGCCGTGATATGGGACAAGATAAGTTTTCAAAAAATCTTCTCGTTGTCAGCGCAAGCTATATTGCCACCCTTGCTGCTGGATTTATCGTTTTTAAATCAGAACTTAAAAGTTTTTATTTAACGGGAATTTTTATTGTTTCTATTATTTTTCTCGCGTCTTTTTGCGCCAATATCTGGACTACTAAAAAGCAAAAACTTATTGTTTCATTAATATTTGTA
>CAYPLU010000022.1:0-10061 GCA_964411775.1 uncultured Gammaproteobacteria bacterium
TGCCAGCCGGGCCGGAGAATCTTCGGAGGCGATTTCAACGCCTTAATATGATCACCGTTGGAGAAATTTTGTCGACTGCAAGAATCAGAAAAAAATTAACTCTGGAACAAGTCGAAAAGGCAATCCGGATCAGGTCGAAGTTTCTGGAAGCAATTGAAAAAAATCAATTTGAAAAATTACCTCCCGGAACGTTTGCCAAAGGGTTTATCAAAAACTACGCCACATATTTAGGCGTTTCGCCCGATGAAGCAATGGCATTTTATAGGCGTCAGTCGGATGAAAAACCGGTTGACGTAGTTCCCCTTAAAAACCAACGGAGTTTGACCCGTCGTTTTTCTTTGACTCCCCAATTTTTGACGACTATTTTGATTGTCTCCTTGGTGGTTTTATTTTTTGGTTATCTTGTCTTTTCCTATTTCCGCTATGCGGGAGCGCCGATACTTGAAGTTGGTTCACCTGTCAATAATAGTATTGTTAGGACCGATGAAATAGCAGTTTTTGGGAAAACAGGCTCTGACGCAAAGGTGGTCATTAATGACCAGGCGGTAACAGTTTCGGATGACGGCAATTTCAAAATTAATCTTAAGTTGCAACCAGGCATAAATACCGTAACTATCGTGGCGACAAACAAGTTTCAACGGCAGACAACGGTGGTGCGAAACCTGAGATTAGAAAAGTGATACAATAAATCTATGGAGACGACACAGATTCTTTTGGTGGTGGTTATCGTTGTCGTGACAGTGATGCTTGGGGTGATTTTTACCCAGCTCATTATAATCTTAAAAGAGTTTCGAAAAACTCTTGATAAGGTGAATACCGTTCTTGACGACACCAGCGTTATTTCCGGCGCACTTAGTCGCCCAGTCGGCATTTTGTCGACGCTAGCTGCGGGGCTTAAAAATAGCTCTGGGATTCTTAAATTCTTGACAAAACAGGCCAAAAAGGAGTAAAACTTAGCCATGAATGAATCAAAATCATCCCCAAACGGTTTAGTTACGGGCTTAGTCCTTGGCGCAGCGGTTGGAGCTGGGCTGACCCTGCTTTTCGGAACAAAGAAGGGTAAGGAGTTACAAAAAAATTTGCGGTCGAAATATCCAGAGCTTTTTGACAAACTTGATGGCGTGGTGGTTGATGTCAAAGAAGGCGTTTCTGACGGATATGATTCTGTCAGCAAACAGGTAACATCTAGGGCAGCCGGGGTCAAAAATGCCGTTTCAGAGAAACTTGGCTCGCTTGGGAAAGCGGTTGGACTCTCAAACTCTGACAAGAGATTCAAAAAGTCAGGTAAGAAGCTCTAAATCCCTCCTCTTTATTGTATAATTGATCCATGACCCATGTGGATCTTCGTGACAAGTTTTTCTCGTTTTGGAAAGAATCGCCGAGAAAACATGTTGTTATTCCCTCAAGCCCACTTGTCCCAGAAAATGACCCAACCACTCTTTTTACAGGATCGGGTATGCAGCCGATGATGCCCTATCTACTGGGAGCGGCACATCCATTGGGAACGAGGCTGGTGGATATTCAAAAATGTTTCCGCGGCCAAGATATTGAAGAAGTCGGTGATAACCGACACGATTCATTTTTTGAAATGATGGGCAACTGGTCGCTCGGGGATTATTTCAAGGAAGATCAGCTTGCTTGGTACTGGGAATTTCTGACAAAAAAACTAGATTTTCCGGTGGAGAAACTATACGTGTCGGTCTTTGGCGGAGACGATGGCTTCGATGAAGATATGGAGGCTATCAAAATTTGGAAATCATTGGGAGTCTCCGACGATCATATTTACAAATATGGGGCGAAGAAGAACTGGTGGAGCCGGGCCGGAACGCCAAAGGAAATGCCAGTGGGCGAACCGGGTGGTCCGGACAGTGAAGTCTTTTTCGACTTTGGGGGGGAAAGAAAAATTCACGAGAACTCAAAATATTCTAAAGAAGAATGTCATCCGAATTGCGATTGTGGAAGGTTCTTAGAAATTGGCAATAATGTTTTTATGACTTATCTCAAAACAGATAAAGGTTTTGTGCCCTTGGCAAAGAAGAATATCGATTTCGGCGGTGGACTGGAAAGAACATTGGCAGCAGTAAATGATGAACCAGACATTTTCAAAACTGACCTATATGAACCCTTGATCACCTTAATAGTAAACCAATCAGGGGCTAAATACGGCGAAGATTTTCAGATTGACCAATCTTATCGAATAATCGTCGACCATTTGAAGGCTGCTATCTTTTTAGTATCAGAGGGGGTGACTCCAAGCAATAAAGATAGAGGTTATATCCTGCGTCGATTAATTAGACGCGCAACTTTGAAATCAATTCAAAGAGGAATTCCGTTAATCAAAATCCTTCCGTCTTTTGCAGAGGAAGTTTTAAAGATTTATCACGAAGTTTACTTTGTTGATGTGCAAGGTTATCAATTGCATCCTGAAATCGGGTCAGAGGCGGATAAATTTATGGGCACCCTCACGGCAGGACTTCGGGAATTCGGCAAGATGGCCAAAACCGGTGAGTTGTCAGCAGCAGATACATACTATCTTTTTGAATCATTTGGATTGCCTTATGAAATTACGGCTGAAGAGGCTCAGCGGCAGGCCATCAAAGTTGCATCAAAAACTGGTTTTGATGCTGAATTGCAGAAACATAAAGAGGAATCCAGGTTGGCCAGTAAAGGGATGTTCAAGGGGGGGCTAGCTGATAATTCGGAAATGGTCGTTAAATACCACTCGGCGACACATTTATTGCAGGCAGCACTGAGAAAAATTCTTGGGGAACATGTTCATCAGGAGGGATCAAACCTCACTGGGGAAAGATTGCGGTTTGATTTTTCGCATGGAGAGAAACTGACCCCAGAGCAAATTGCCCAAATTGAATTGTGGGTTAACGAACAAATTTCTAAAGGTCTGGTCAGGTCGATCGCAACCGAATCCTACGAAGAAGCCATTGCCTCTGGGGCTCTGGCTTTTTTCAAAGAAAGATATCCGGAAAAAGTAACGGTGTATACCTTTACTGACCCAGCGACTGGTGAGGTTATTTCTCGAGAGATTTGTGGGGGACCACACGTTGAGACGACAAAAGGGATGGGAAAGTTTAAAATTATAAAGGAAGAATCGGTAGCCGCGGGGATTAGGAGAATCTATGCGACACTAGAAAATTAGTATGCCGACATTTAAAAATATTAAACCGCGACAAACTTTGGAAAATATTTCCAAGAGTCTTTTTTCTGACAGACTTGTTCTGACTTTTGCAATTGCCTGGGTTTTTGCCGTTACACTCACCCTGGTATACACCAGTTACTTTTTCAAGAACTTGCCTCTTCAGGTACCGCTTTTTTATAGTCGACCATGGGGAGAACAGCAGCTTGCCGGACAAGCTCTCATTTTTGTACCGGTAGCTGGCAGTTTTATCTTTGGGCTTGTTTCCTTCCTGTTGGCTAGCTACTCCATCAAGGAAAAACGAGTTCTTGGGTATATCCTTTCCGGATCGGCGCCGTTAGTTGCAATTTTAGCAATGATTACGACACTAAATATAGTCAATTTGGTCAAGTGATTGATCTTTTACCACTTTTTAAAAATATTGCCATTCTTCCTTTAGTGACGGCGTTTTTGGTCACTTTTATTTCCGTGCCAGCTGTCATCGAAATTGCGAAATATTTTGGTTTGATGGATGATCCATCGAAGCGCCCACATCCGGCCCATACGGAGTCACGCATTTTGCCCCGGGCTGGTGGTTTAGCAATTTATATGGGTGTAATTGCGGCGGCGGCGATGTTTATTCCGTTTGAAAAGGGAATGGCAGGCATTATCCTGGGTGGGGGTCTGTTGGTTGGAGTAGGACTTATTGATGACTATAAAGACGTACACCCATATATTCGTCTTGGGGTTAATATCGCTGCGGCACTCCTAGCGGTGGCGGGTGGAGCCGGTATCCCTTTTATTACCAACCCGTTAGGTGGGGTAATTCAGCTTGACACAATTCGGTGGACGTTTCATTTTTTGGGATCACACAGTATTTTGCCAATGGCTGACTTTTTTGCCATTGTTTGGATCGTTTGGGCTACTAACATGGTTGGTTGGAGCGGCGGAGTTGACGGGCAATTACCAGGTTTTGTCACCATCTCCGCTTTTGTCATTGGTCTTTTGTCGTTTAGCCAAATTTCGATTGATAATTTCCCAATTTGGACCGCAACGACACTGGCATTTGTGGTTTCCGGATCGTACCTTGGTTTTGTCCCCTGGAACTTTTTTCCCCAAAGAATTCTGCCGGGTTATAGCGCAAAGGCATTGGCCGGTTTTCTTTTAGCGACCTTGGCCATTCTTAACGCCGCTAAATTTGGAACAGCACTTTTAGTTCTTGGGATTCCGGCAATTGATGCCGTATACGTTCTTACTAGCAGACTTTTGTCCGGGACAAATACTACGGTTGCCGGGCGAAACCATCTTCACCACAGACTGTTAGACTTGGGATGGAGTAAGCCAAGAATTGCCTTGTTTTACTGGATTGTCTCTGCTATATTGGGCTTAATCGCCCTCACGGTTACCGTGCAATATAAGATTTTTGCTTTTTTGTCGGTAGCAGTGGCTTTGGCCGGATTTATATTATGGTTCAATCTGCATACTATCTATTCAAAGAGGCGCGCCCAAGACAATGGGTAAAGAACCTTATTATTTTCTTCGCGATCTTTTTCACTGGCGAACTGTTTAATGGAACGGTTTTTTGGAAAAGTGTCGGAGCGTTTTTAATTTTTTGCGCCGTTTCTTCTTCAGTTTACCTTATCAATGATCTTTCTGACATCGAAAAGGACAGACAGCACCCTTTTAAAAAGTTTCGCCCCTTAGCGGCGGGAAAGATTTCTAAACGATTGGTGTTTATGGCAACAGTAATTCTGTCAATTTTGGCAATCTTTTTTTCCTGGAGAATTTCCGAAGCATTTTTTGTTGTGGTAATTTGTTATTATGCTCTTCAACTTTTTTATTCATTTTTCTTGAAGAACATTAGCCTTTTGGATATCTTAGCAATTGCCTTAGGGTTTATTATGAGAGTGATCGCCGGCGAGGCAGCTACAGGATTTCATATCAGTGTTTGGCTGTTATTGGCGATAATTTCGGGAGCTTTATTTTTGACAGTTGGGAAGAGACGATCTGAGTTGACGCTGCTTTCCGGCTGGCAAGGTGCAATTCCGGCAAAAACTCGGACGACATTACTTCACTACAGTGAGAAAATGCTTGATGTTTATCTTTCAATGTTTGCTAATGCTACTTGGATAACTTATGCTTTTTATTCATTTTTGCAACCGGCACCAAGATTACGAACAACGTTTGGAAATATCTTTGACACATATCAACTGGACATCCTGGCCGACAGGAAATGGCTTATGTTGACGATTCCGATTACGATTTATGGAGTGATGCGCTATTTGCAACTGATTTACGAGAAAAATGTGGGAGAGTCACCGGAGAAAATTCTTCTGTCGGACAAACCATTAATTATGGCTAGCCTTTTTCTTGGGCTAATGCTCTTTTTTGTAATTTATATCGTGGGGAAATAAGTCTCTTCTTACTTAAATTTCTCCAGATATTGATCGTTTGCCCAGCCTAAGTCGTCCCCGATTTTGATTTGTGACCAGCCGGCAATTTCAGAGATTAGTCCAAACTTTTCCCCAGGACGAACCTTAGCTGATTCACTGGCGACCAGATTTGGAGCTGACCGGACACGCAGGAAACCGGTTGGTGTTTCTTTTATCACGACAAATGGTCGAGCCATAACGGCACTTTGACTGGCGGTGCCTAAAATAGCCGTGGGGTTTTGATTTTCTTTGACGACAGGCTCATTTTTTTTAGTTAGGTTGGACTTATTTAATTTTACAATGGCATTTAGACGATACCCAATAAGGATTTTTCCTTGGACAATTTGATCGGAAAATTCTTCGGAGGAAACACGAATTTCATGATCACCTGGGTTAATGTCCCGAAGGAGGATTGGAGCGGCGCCTTTCTGTCTGCCATCTAGATAAACTTTGGCATTATCAGGAGTTGAAACAATAGCCAGCTCACCGACGGTGGATGAAGGAATTTTTTCTAACCACAGAATTTGACTTCCGGCAAGCTCTTCTTTAGCACTCAAGGTTTCGTTTATATAAGTCAAGCTTCCGGAAAAAAGTTTTACCTTTCCTTCCCAAGGAAGAATGGCTCCTGACTTATCGAGCGGGTCCACGCGAACGACATATTCCCCCGGAATCAAGTCTTCTTTTTCAAACGGAGTTTCAGAAACAAATTGCCCGTTAAGAAAAACTTTTGATTTTGGAGAGGCGTCAACGCGCATGCCGGCATATAAGGGGATTTGTTTGTCAATAACAAAAATTTTAACAGCAAAAAAAGCGCAGGCCGTCAGAACAAACATTGAGAAAATTAATAGAAGGGTGTTTTTTTTAGACATTGATCAGACAGGATTCAGGATTCAAGAAACAACGACGTAATTATTTAGCTGTCTCGGAAACTCGCAACTCCCGAATGACAGTGATTTTTATTTGACCCGGGAAGTCTTTGATCTCAGCTTCGATTCTTTCTTTTATTTTCAATGCCAGGGCGGCGGCTTCGTTGTCATTGGCTTCCCTGGGGTCAACCAGAACTCTTATTTCCCGACCAGCTTGGAAAACCCAGGCTTCGGAAACTCCCGAGAAACTTTTGCAAATTTCTTCAAGTTGCTTCATGCGAGCAACATATTTTTCCAAGTCTTCATATCTAGCTCCTGGACGGCTTCCAGAAATAGCGTCGCCCAGATAGACGATCATTGATTCAACCGAGGAGAAGGGCTTGTCTTCATGGTGTTCTTCGACACAAGCGACCACTTTTTCAGGAACGCCCATTTTTCGCAAGAACTGGGCTCCAAGAGTGACATGGGAGCCTTCTTCTGACTCGATAACCTTGCCAATGTCATGCAATAGGCACCCAAGACGCACAATATTGACGTCGGCGCCAACTTCTTGAGCAATGGCAATACCGATCTTAGTTTCTTCCAAAGTGTGAACAATCATGTTTTGGCCATAGGATGAACGGTATTTGAATTTTCCAAGAAGTTCCATGATTGGTCGGGGAAGATTGTAGACGCCAACCAGGTGACAGAGTTTTTCACCTTCTTCAAAAATGATTCGTTCAATTTCTTTTTTGACCTGGAGGACAACCTCTTCGATTCGAGCTGGTTGGATTCTGGTGTCACGGATAAGGCGTTCTAAGGAAACGCGAGCAATTTCGCGCCTGACTGAGTCAAAGCTTGAAAGGCGAATGACGCCTTCTTCGTCCAGAGCTACATCTACTCCGGTCGCTTGTTCAAAAGCACGAATGTTTCGTCCTTCTTTGCCAATAATTCTTCCCTTTACCTCTTCATTGGGAACAGTTACCGTGGAAACGGTGAATTCTGCTGTTATATCAGTGGCACCATGCAGCATTTCGCCAACTAAGATTTCTCGGGCTTTTTTGCCGGCTTCGTCTTTGGCCTCATCCAAAATTCCCTTAGCAAGTTTTCCGGCTTCGTTCCTGGCACGCTCTTCGACAGCCGCAAGGATTTTTTCCTTGGCCTCATCAAGAGTCAGGCCAGCAACTTTTTGAAGTCTTACCAGAACGTCTGCCCGAACTTTTTCAATTTCCGCCTTAATATTTTCAACTTCAGTTAAACGTTCTTGCAGACTCGTTTCCTTGTTTTGCAGATCACGGAGACGATTTTCTAAAGACTCCTCTTTGGCGGCAACACGCCTTTCGATTTCAACAATTTCTGAACGAAGTTTACGGGACTCTTCTTCGGCAGAGGATTTTATCCGGATGGCTTCTTCCTTGGCCGAGAAAACAACTTCGCGAGCTTCGCTTTGGGCTTGGAAGATTATCTGATTGGCCTGTTGAGAAACGGCTTGGGTGTCAACCTTGGTAGTCTGTTTTTTTGGTTGTGTTACTGAATCCGCTGGTTGATGACGGGATTTTTTATCAGTCTTTTTAACAAGCGTCTTACTTAGGCGTGAGAAAAATGACATATGTTTTTGTTTTTTTCGCAGAGGAAAAGAAGAAAACCCGATTTAACGGGTGCGTGAGAGCGGAAGTCTTGTTAAAGACATCAATGTCTCTTGGTATCTTTTCATTCGGCGAAAAACTGAAATGTAATTAAATATCAGGGTTTCCGATGTTAATTGTACTCTTTTCCCAAGAGTTTTTCCACCACACTTCTAATTGTCTCCCAATCAAATCCACGACTGGCGAGGTGCCGTTGCAACTTAATTTTTGCCTCAAAACGGGATTTTTTGTCCTTAATTTTCAGGGCCAGGATAGCCGCTTTTTTACGACAGGATGCAATCGCAAGTTCGAATTGTGACAGAGACTCTAAATTATCATTTTTTTCGTTGAGAACGCTGGATATGACTTCTCTCGAGACTTTTTTTCTGGCTAATTCTTGTTGAAGAGCCGCTTTCCCTTTGGGTCGGAACGTATTTCGTTGATTGACAAACCATTTGGCAAATTCAAGGTCGTTTATCTGGTTAATTGATTTTAATTTTTCGATAACGGCTTCAACCGTCTCTCGATAATCTTTTTTTTCACCACTACTCCTTTCAAGAAGAACAATTTTCCGTTTTAATGCCTCTCTAATTTCATACTCACTTCTGGGGCGAAAGCTTAAAAAGTTCAAAGCAAAGTTAAAAAACTTCCCAAAATCACTCTGGCCGATTATTTTGTTGAGAAGATCGTTGGTGATTTCCTGATTTTTTTGCAAGCCCAAAGAAACTAATTCATCAAGACTAAGACTCACAGCAAATTTATCATCAATGAATAAATTGACCCGGTTTTTATCTTTTTTCTGGTATTCGAGTTTTGTGATGATCACTGATACAATTTACTATCTATGAACGCCAAACGCAAAGAAGAACTTTTAGATCTCCTTTCGAAAGCAATTACTGTCAAGAAAGAGTCACTTAAAGAGAAGGTGGCGGCTTCCCAAGAGATTGCCCAAGCCGGGATGGGCAGTCGGGCAAGCTCTTGTTAATAAATATCCGGGGAACCTAATAACTTACGAGATTACCGGAATAAAACACAAAGCGGTAGTTACGAGGATTGAGTAAGGTGGACGAGATATTCCTTGTTTCCTGAACCACCGAGAATGGGTGAGTCGATAATCCCCGCCCAGTTAAAGCCTGCTTCCTCAGTCTTAATTTTTACGGAATTAACAATTTCTTTATGAAATTCTTCAGGAAGGACGCCGCCATTTTTAAGAGTCAAACTTTGGTTTTCGTATTGCGGTTTCAAAAGGGCGATGACTTCCCCATCGGGTTTTAGGAAATTTTTAATTTTTTGTAAGATTTTTTCCAGAGAGGTAAAAGTAACGTCAATGGTCACCAGATCAACTTTTTCCGGAAGCGACGGCAAATGCAAAATGTTCTGGCGCTCCATGACCACTACCCGGGAGTCGGTCCGTAGAGTCCAAGCCAGTTCACCGTAGGCAGTGTCAAGGGAATAGACTTTTTTGGCACCCTGCTGGAGTAAGCAATCCACAAAACCACCAGTGGAGCTACCCACATCAAGGGCAGTTTTCCCAGCAACATCAACCTTAAATTCATCTAAGGCTTTCTTTAGTTTTGTGCCGCCGCGGGAGACATAGATTTTATCCACGCTTAGATTTTATGTTAAAAGTTTTAATCTCATCGCATGCGAATTGATCATGCGATTCGATTATAATCGAACTAGATGAAAAAGTATCTTTTTTTCCTCAAAATTTCCATCAGCGAGTTCTTGGTTTATCGAATCCGTCTTATTTTTTCGCTCATGGATAATATTGCCAATCCGCTTATCATTCTTTTGGCCATTAGTGGTGCGCAGTCAATTACCAACGTCAGTAGCGCAGGGCTTTTGCCGTATTACATCGGCATCACGATTTTCCTGCCGTTTCTATATATTTCGATTGAGGAAACAATTACTGAGATGACATACACCGGGGAAATTAATAATTTTCTGGTGAAGCCTTTGTCTTTCTATAAATGGATTTTGTTTCGAGAGATTGGAAAAAAGCTTGCCACTCTGATTGTCGTCATTC
>CAYPLU010000022.1:10071-13001 GCA_964411775.1 uncultured Gammaproteobacteria bacterium
ATTCCGTTTCTTTTGATAACGGTTACTTATGCGATAAATATAAAGTTTATTCCAATTAACCTTGGCATTATCGCTGAAAGCCTGGGAGTAACACTGATAGCCTTTTTTCTTTCTTTTAACTTTGGATATATTCTAGGGTTATTTTCATTCTGGATTGAGGAGGCATGGATTTTGAGAAATACGCGCGACGTTCTTGTCACTCTTTTGGGCGGCGTAGCACTACCCTACTTTCTTTTTCCAAAAAAATTGACAGAAATCCTCGTTTATACTCCGTTTCCATATATGGTGTCGTGGCCAACAAGAGTTTTTAGAGACGGAATTAAAAGTTCGGAAGTGTTTATAGGAGCAGCTTGGCTTGTTATGAGCTTTATTTTTATTAGGTTTCTCTGGAAAAGGGTTTTGGTTAGATATTCTGGGGTTGGAGGATAGAATGAAAAAAATATCTCGTTACCTTGCCGTCGGTTGGTTTTTGTATTCGACACGAGTCGGAAAACAAGTATCGTTAATTGCTGACAGCGCTCTCCGGTGCGTGGGAACGATGAGTTTTTTTACTCTTCATATTGTTTTGACAAAGTTTCTTCTCAATAATTTCCGCTTTTCTGGTTGGAATGCGAATGAATTTTGGATTTTTTTGTTTAGTTTTCAGTTTTTTTACTACGGAATGTTTTTCGTTCTTTGGGAAGGACTTAAACAAACATCATTTGAGATTAACCGAGGAACATTTGATTTTATTTTGATTCGCCCCATCAGTTCCAGGTTTTTATCTTTTGTGAGACCAGGACAAATTAACAATATGGTAGGAATGCTGTCAGGATTGGCACTATTACTAATATTTTTATATCGTTTTTATGGACTCGGTAGTTTTCTTATCTTACCTATTTATCTTATTGCCATTGTCGCCAGCATGTGGATTATGCATTGCCTTTCGATGATGATCCTTTCTCTTAATTTTAAATATCCAGGGATGGAACACTTGCGAGCAGTAATATTTGCAGTCCAAGAACTTTACAAATATCCGGTGTCATCTTATGACGGACAGACGATATTTATTAAGCTCTTAATTATTCCGTTTAGTCTCATGTCCACTATCCCAGCAACACTTCTACTTCTCAAGAGAATAAGCCCAATATATATTGTTGCTTATATTCTGATGGGTGTCGTTTTGACAGTTAGTTCGGGATGGGTGTGGAGTTGGGGGCTTCGTAATTATACGAGTGCATCCTAAGGGTTCCTTACCTATTGACACTTGGTAAGGAATAGCGTACGATCTCCTTACTATGTTAGGACAGTTTGTTTCTACTCTAACGACTAAGGGCCAGGTAACTATTCCCATTGCCGTTCGGAAGCATATGAAAATCAGCACCAGTGACAAAGTTTCATTTGTCATTAAACCTGATGGCACTGTTCAACTAGCCCAAACTAGGTATCCAAATATTCGATCTTTAGTTGGGATGGCCGGAAAACTTAAAAGAAAAATGAGCTTTCGTAAAATGAGAAAAATTGCTTATGAGGAACGACTGAAGAATAAATATGGTCAGTAAAACTACTGAGGCGTTTGTCGATGCTGATGTGATAGTTAGATTGATCGCGGGAGACGATAGAAAAAAGCAAGAACGAGTGGTCGCCCTTTTTGAACGGGTAGAAAATGGAGAACTAGTCCTTTGGTCAACTGATGTCACCATTGCTGATTGTGTTTTCGTCTTATCCTCCCGAAAACTATATGATATGTCCCGAAATCAAATTACCGAAAGGTTGACAACACTACTTCGCCTGGCTAATTTTAAAGTTAATAACAAAGAGGCTTTAATCGAGGCATTAGCCAACTATTCCAGTATGTCTATTGATTTCTCTGACCTCTTTTTGGCGGCTACCACAAAACTGAGTAAATTAAGTCTGATTTTTTCCTATGATCGCCACTTTGACAAGGTTTCCGGAATTACTCGGAAAGAGCCTTAGTTTGTCGATTCTTCAAGTGCCAAACCGGCAGCGATACTGGTGAAGGCGTCAAAGAGTTGAACTTTTTCTTTTCCAAAGATTTCTGCCAGCATTTTTTCCACTACGGGAATTAACGAGGACCCGCCGGTTCGAACGACGACTTCAATTTCTTCCGGTGAAGTTTTGGCCGACTTCAGTGTTCGTAACACAACCTCTTTCACTTCTGCAATGCGTGGGTCAATCAACTCTTCGAATTCACTTCTCGGAAAAGGCATGTCAATTTTGATTGGGCCATCAGAAAATTGGATTCTGGTTTCATCTTGACTTGACAGTTCTTTCTTCGCCTTTTCAATGGCTTCGTAGATAGAAAAGCCAAGATTCATTTTGATTAAATAGATCAGTCTTTCAAGCGCCGGAAGGTCAGTACATTTCCTTTTCATCTCCGCAAGCGCCCGCATGTCACTGGGGTTATTCAAATTGGAAACAGCGTACCAGGAATTAAGTGCACTCATGAAATTTCCCGGTAACTCCGCCTGTTGATCGCCCCAGCGGATTTCTGAGCCGAAGTAAGGATTTAATTTTTCCCTCATGATGTCAGAATTCAGGAGATTGCCACCAATATAGACCCCGTCGGTGGCGATAACTTGATATTTCCCATTAAACTCGACAATGGCGGTATCTAAAGTACCACCACCAAAGTCAAAAACTAAGATTTTCTTTTTAGAAAACCGATTTTTGTATAAAAAATATTTGGCGGCAGCGACTGGCTCGAATTCAAATTCAATCTTGTTAAAACCAACCATCCTTAATGATTCCCGAAGGCGATTTTCGACATCTTTATCTTTCTCCGGGTCATCAAGAAACTTGACCGGGCGTCCAACACGAAGATTGGCTCCCTTTTCCCCAATGATTGTGTCAGCAGCGGTTTTCACCTGAGAAACAAACAGGCCAATCATTTAAAAAAAAAAAAAAAACTTGCCAAAGATGTTACTGCC
>CAYPLU010000023.1:0-6017 GCA_964411775.1 uncultured Gammaproteobacteria bacterium
CTGTCTGATACTTACTATCCCGGCTGGCGGGCGAGTATTGACGAGATAGACACGCCAATCATCCGAGCTGATTACGCCTTCCGGGCAATTGCTATTGCTCCGGGCAATCACAAAGTGAGATTTTATTACGACCCGATTTCCATAAAAATTGGCTTGGCCATGACACTATTTGGGCTTTTAATAATTTTCTGTATTTTTCTAAAACGTGAGAAAAATTAACCCCCGTAGGGGATCCATTTTAATTTTTATCCTTTTGTCCGGATTAGCCCTTCTCTTATTTCATCGGGCCTTTAGTATCTTTGTGTTTGCCGACGACTTTTATCATTTTTATATCAGCCAGGCCAACAATCTAAATAGTTTTGTTAGCTTTTTCAGGCCATTAAATAACGGGGCATTTTACCGACCGCTTCCTACACAAGTTTTCTATTTCACGATCGAAAAATTATTCCAAGGAAACCTGGATATCGCCAGGTTGTTTGTCTTCTCCGTTTTCTTTTCAGGACTGGTATTTTTCTACAAAATAATAAGTTTTCTTTTTAACTCAAAAAAACTTGCACTCATTGCAACGCTTGTTTATCTTTTCAACTTTACTCACATTTATCAGCTTTATTGGTTGGCCACCTTCCAAGAGGTAGCTCAATTTACTTTCTTGCTTGGAGCAACCCACTTCTTTTTACGTCGCCGAACATTTCTGGTTTGCCTTTTCTACTTAGGAGCGCTCTTTTCAAAAGAGCAAGCGATTTTATTCCCAATTTTTATAATAGGTCTTGTTTTAATCAAAGACAGAAATAACTGGCGGGTTTATCTCCCCACAATAATATCGGCACTTTTTTTGACTCTGCCATTTATTTTGATCCACAAGGCATCCCTCTCTTCCGTCCAGTCTCTGCCTGAATACCGTTTTCAGCTTAACCCAAGAATCATTGCTAATAATTTTATTTGGTACTCCGCCTGGGCAATTGGGTTTCCTAGTTTTCTACCAGACCTCACCCCGTCAATTTTTTCCTTGCCTAAAGCCGAGTTTTGGACACTATTAAAAAATCCCGTTATTAGGAATTATTTTATTTCACTCTTCGGTTTCTTAGGTTTTTTCATAATTGGGACCATTGGCATACTTATACGCGACCAGAAAACTAGAATCAAACTCTTGATAGTTCTTGTTACCTGTGCCTTAGGCTTCCTGGTTACAGTTTCGCCAACCCTCGGAGTAATTCACAAATGGATGGTAAGGCTAACGATCCCATCATTGTTTTTTTCTGTAGCGCTGGCATATATTATTTATGCCGGTTTAAAATTGAGAACCGCGAGATATTTAATTTTCGCCCCCTGCATCTTTCTTTATTTCTTAACTCAAGCATCCGGAATAAAAATTCACGAGGACAATAGTACATACTTTTTTGAATCCTCAATCACCAAAAAAGCCCAGGTCATTTTTTCTCTCAATAAGAAAGCGATACTCGACGCAAATGCTGTAACGTTCGTTGATCGGGAAAAAACACCCACGAACGGTTGGGAAGGGAGTTCGAAATTAAAAATTAGCCTCTCAAATGACAACTTTGGCTACTACTTCTTCGGAAAAAAGATTAATGCCTACTATGGGAATGAGTCTCCGTTAGGGTTTGTGGTCTTCTCTGACCAGATTATTCCATGATCGACAACTCATTCTTGGCCAGTTTGTCCCGTAAGTTCCGGGTAATATTAGTTTTAAGGACAAAGAGCCGTGTTCCCATACCCTGTTGTTTAATTTCCTGGTACTTTTCTAAATACCTATCCAAACCGATTGCCAGACAATCATCAATGCAATAAAAAAATGTCGGCGGGTTTTTCGTCATTAAAGTATCGATTCTTTCCTTTATTTCAGGAACATTTTTCATCCACCCATAATAGTTAAGCATTGAAGACGCCGGTTTGATATTTGTTGACCAGTACAAAAGCCAATCTCCGGGAACCACAAACAAGGTGTCATTTGGTAACGAAATTTTTCCCAGAATATTAGCCATATTAATGGTTCTTGCATGACTAACCTCATAAGCATATATTTTATTTCCTCGCTCAAACGAAAGCTGCCCCATCAACCAAATTGATAAAATAACCATGATCACAAGTAGTGTGTTAAGCGATTGTTTAAAAGAAGTTAATTTACGAATTTGGAAAATCCCCCAAACCACGCTAAGAACTAAAAAGGCAAACCACGGGATACTGTGAAATCCTTGGAAAAACATCTTTCCGGGTTCAACATATCTGATGTTTGCTAGCCCGAGAAGTAGAATTATAAAAGCAGCCTTAAAAATGTATTTCTTTGAAAAAAGCCAAACCAGAACAACAAACCACAGCCCTGAGAAAATCTTGATTAGCTGAAGAAAGTTGTTTCCAGCTGATTCCTTTAAAATCGCCACTGCCGGTGTAATAAAGGCCATTAATCTGATTCCTTCGCTGGAGTTAACCCCATACTTCAAATAGTACGCATTGTTAATATAGAAACTATTATGAAAATACTCCCCAATATTAATAAACTTTAAGGTAACAAGGATTGGAAAAACTACTCCGAGAACAATATAAGGGACAATCCTCCTAAGGTCTGACCTTTGAGAAATGGCAAATGAGATAAAGAGGAACCCTAACATCGGCCAGGTCGGCAAGAGAAGTACCCCTGCCGTTGAAAAAGCAAGACCAATTAAAAATGCAGTGATCTTAGTAACCTCCTTCTTCGTCAACAAAAACGAAGATATAAAAACAATGGGGTAAACAGCCAGTGATTCTGACAGAAATTGATCCCCAAAAATTGCTCTTTTTGCTACTTCATAGACGATCGTAAAAACCAGGATCTGGTTACCGAAATAAAGTCCCGCAACAACAGTCCAAATAGCCGCCCAGGCAAAAATAAACGCTCGATGGGCCCCTACCAACTGAAAAATAGTCTCCGGTTTTGTTACGGTCTGGACAAAAGCACTAATCACATACCCAAGTGGTTGGTGATGCGAAAAAAGATCGGAGTAAAGGAAACTCCCACGGGTAAGAAATTTGCCCAATAAGAAATTATCATCCTCATCCCCGAAATGGATATTAAACACATTTCGGCTAAAAAGCACAAATAGAAATCCAAGCCATAGGAAAATGGCAACCGAAACGAGAGTTTTCTGCCAGAAAACCCTTGAATTAAGAACTTTTTTCACAGAAACGACCATAATTTTAGACTATTCTAGCATGAAAAATTAACCTGAGCGTACAACTTAAGCTATAATAAATAGAAGAAAAAGTATGAGAACAATCCTGTTTCGTTTCGTTCCTCTGATACTTGTCGTCGGTCTGTCATTTTTTTCGTGGACGATACTCCTTAATCCTGGTTATTTTTCAATGCATGACAACCAGCACCTGGCTCGTCTTTTTGAGCTTGACAAGGCGCTAGAGGCTGGACAATTCCCCGTTCGTTGGGTTTCTGGACTCGGTTTCGGTTACGGGTACCCACTCTTCAACTTTTACCCACCATTCGTCTATTACTTAGGCGAGCTTTTTCATGTAGCTTTTCGCCTTTCCTTTATTGATTCGATAAAACTTGTCTGGTTTGTCGCTCTCGCAGGATCAACCTTGTCAATGTATGTACTTGCTAAGTACTTTTTCAAAAAGTTAGGCGGTATCACCGCAGCCGTCTTTTATCTGTACGCGCCCTACCACGCTCTGGACGCCTTTGTCCGTGGCGCCCTGGCTGAGTTGTTTTCCTTTGTTTGGCTTCCCCTAATTCTCTATTTCTCGGCAAGGTCCATCAATGAAAAAAAAATGTCACATTCGATATATGCCGGAATCTTTCTCGGCCTACTTATGATTACCCACAACTTAACCTTTTTGCCATTTGCCGGCTTCTTTACCCTTTGGCATATAAGTTTGGCTCTGGTTGAATCAAGAGACGGGGCAAAAATCTTTCGTAATCTAACCAACCTCGCCGTAAGTTTTCTGGTTGCGTTTCTGACCACGGCCTTTTTCTGGTTACCATCTCTATATGAAAAACAGTCTACTCTCGTTGATAGTTTATTAATCCGAGGATTAGCCTCTTATACAATTCACTTTGCCTGTCCAAGCCAACTTTGGAACAGCCTTTGGGGTTTCGGTGGTTCAGCTGTCGGCTGCATTGACGGCATTTCTCTAAAAGTCGGAAAACCTCACCTGGTGGTATCAGGATTGTCATTTTTCCTATCGCTGTTTTTTATCTGGAAAAAAAAGGACAAGAGTTCGTTTATCGGTTTAATTAGCGTCATTTCTCTTACTTTATCATTATCTATGACTGTCTCTTGGTCAAAGATTATCTGGGACAACGTAAAGATTCTCTGGTACATTCAGTTTCCCTGGCGCTTTATTGAGTTTGCCACCCTTTTCTCAGCCTTAACGGCGGGCTATTTCGTGAGTAAAATTAGCCCAACCTTGGTGAAAGTAAACGTCGCTGGAGTTCTCATTGCTCTCGTGATTTTTCTCAATGCCAAGTATTTCCACCCTCAAACACTTTTCCTCTCACAAACTGACCGTGATCTCACTAGCGAACAGGAAATAAAGTGGAATATTAGTGGCTCATCTTTTGAATACATGTACAAAAACGTCGCGACTAAAATGTCACCCATGAATACAGTTTTAGTTGATATCTCTCCACAAGAGACCGCCAAAAATAACTATTCGGTTGAGTCAGGATCATTTAGCCTCGTTTCCAAAACTATAAAACCGGATAAGTGGGAGATTGTTGGAAATTATAAAAACGCCGTCGTTCAGTTCCCAGTGTCTTTTTTCCCTGGTTGGCACGCTTTTATTGATGGACAAGAAGTTTCAACTAATCCGCAAGGTAAATTCAAACAAATTACATTATCCATTCCTGATGGCTACCATAAAGTTAGCCTTAAATTTGTTAACACGCCGGTTCGAACTCTGGCAAACGCCGTCTCCATTTTAAGCACCCTTCTTATCGGGATGGCTTTAATAAAATATGAGAAGATAACCAAAGATTGGAAGATCAAAATATGAACACCGACGAGATAAAAAGAAAAGCAGCCCGGGGAATTATCGCCCTCACTATAAGGACAATCTTTCTTCAAACAATCAACCTCTTAGCTTTCTTTTTGCTTGGAATTTTTCTAATACCTTCTTCGTTCGGTACGTTTATTGTTGTCTCTGCCGTTATGCGAATTTTTAATACCGTCACCGATGTAGGACTGGGAGCCGCCCTAATTCAAAGACCTGAAGACCCTACCCCCGAAGAACTTTCAACTGTTTTCTTTTTCCAGATCTTTCTCGCTGCCGGAGCCGTCGCTTTGGGGTTTGCCGCCACCCCAATTGTCGTAAGCTACCTAAAACTTGATCCCAATGGGCGACTTCTCTATTTTGCCCTGCTGCTAAGTTTATTAATCTCGTCCTTAAAAAGCGTCCCCTCGGTTCTTTTGGAAAGAAAACTGGAGTTTGAGAGGCAGATAATCCCTCAAATAGTCGAAGCCCTAGTCTTCAATGTTATTGTGGTTTACCTCTCTTACCGAAATTACGAGGTTTTATCGTTTGTTTACGGAGTTTTCCTATCATCACTTTCTGGTCTACCGATTTACTACGTGATTCAATCCTGGAAACCGCAATTACTTTTTAACAAATCAAAGCTTCGTCACTATCTCCATTTTGGTGTTCTTTTTCAAGGGAAAACGGTCCTGGCCGTCGTCAAGGATGATTTATTAACCTTTGTTGTTACCGGTATCGTCGGTACCTCCGGAATTGGTTTCTGGGGCTGGTCACAGCGCTGGGCTTATAGCCCGTTTCGCTTCATTGTCGATAGCGTCACTAAAGTTACTTTCCCCGCCTATGCCAGAATGAGACAGGATGTTTCTGAACTTGGTAGGGTAATCGAGAAGACACTTTTTGCTGTTACGGCGATTCTTTTCCCTATTCTTGGTGGCATTGCCACAATGGTACCCGTTCTTATTCATCTTGTCCCAAAATATATGCAGTGGCAGCCTGCCGTCCCGTCACTAGTCATTCTCTGCCTTCAGGCGGGCCTG
>CAYPLU010000023.1:6027-12609 GCA_964411775.1 uncultured Gammaproteobacteria bacterium
TATCCTCGATTCGCACGGTAAAGTCGGCGTAACTTTAAAATTAATGCTCTTATGGATAGCTCTAACATGGATTTTTACGATACTTTTTACGAGAATAATCGGCTTTACCGGAATCTCCATTGCCGCGCTTCTCGTTTCCGGAACCCTTCCTATCACCCTGTGGCTGGTAAAAAAAGAGGTTTCATTCAGTTTTATTGCGTCAATCCGCGGCCCCGTAATGGCAACTTTTGGGCTAGTCTCAGTAAACTTACTAATCAACCACTTCGTTTTGCCATCCTGGACTGCCGCTATAGTAACTTCGGTTATTGGCGTTATAATTTATTTACTAATAATCCTCATTACCGAAAAGAAACTATTTATGGAACTGCTAAACAAAGTTAGACTAAACGCCCATTTATGACCATTTCATTTGCCACCTGCGCTCATAACGAGGGAAAAAATATCGGCCGTTGTCTGAAATCGATAAAACCCCTAGTTAACGAAATAATCGTGCTTGTCGAGGACGACTCGGTCGACAAAACTTTTGATATCGCCAAAACTTTCACCAAAAACGTCTTTAAAGTTAAGCACGAACCAATGTTCCATATTAATCGCCAAAAAGCGATCGATAAAACTACTGGAGACTGGGTTCTTAACCTTGACGCTGACGAGGAACTGACTCCAGAGCTAGTTGCTGAAATAAGGTCTGTCCTTGAGGAGACTAATTATTCTGCCTTCAGGATGCCTCGGTCCTCGAAAATTTTCAACAAATGGCTTCGTCACACTGGCTGGTATCCAGATTACCAAATAAAACTCTTTAAAAAAGGCAAAGGTGTTTTACCGCAAAAATCAATTCACGAAGATATTCAAATCGACGGAGAAATTGGCACTCTAAAAAATAACCTGTTGCACTACCACTACGATTCCATTAGCGACTATCTCTCGCAGTTTGATAGTTATACAACTAATGATGCCGAGCACCTTTCAGCCAATGGCGAACTCGTCAGCTGGTATGATGCTTTAAGGTTTCCGTTCGATGAGTTTAATAAGAGATTCTTTTTCAGTGAGGGCTACAAAGACGGTATGCACGGGTTGGTGTTATCTTTACTTCAGGCAGCTAATCGGCTTGTGGTGTTTACCAAGATGTGGGAAAAGCAAAAATATTTTGAAGTTACATCTGACGATGCTTTTCTAAATGATGTAACAAAAGAACTGTCTGAGCGGTACGATTCTATACTTCATTGGGCGATGGTCAAATCTCGTTCAAAGATTAATAAACTTTCGTTAAAAATCAAAAAGAATCTTATTAAAAGACTCTAATGCAAAAACCATTCATATCAGCCATCCTTTTTTCGTTCTGGCCAGAAGAGTCGACCCTAATTGAGGCCGCTTTAGAATCTGTCTCATTTGCCGATGAAATCATCATCATTGATAACGGAGCCGGCAAAGAAGTTTTGGATAAAGTAAAAAAGTTTACTGACAAAATATTCTTTACGCCATCAAGATCATTTGCCCAAAGACACAATCTCGGCCGAGAAAAAGCGAAAGGTGACTGGCTCCTGTTTGTCGATGCCGATGAAAGAGTTTCTCACTCCCTAAAAGAATCCATTTTAAAAGTGACCAAGAATCCGGCGGCTGACGCTTACGAAATTCTCAGGGTCAACTTCTTTCTCGGAAAGAAAGTTGACTACGGTGATCGAAACCCTGATTTTGTCACCCGACTCTTTAAAAGTGAAAAGCTGGTGAAGTGGGTAGGCGACATTCATGAATCATCAGTCGTAAATGGAAAAGTAGCTCAAATAAAGGAACCGCTTTACCATCTAACTCACTGGAACATTTTTTCAATGCTTCGAAAAACCATCAACTATTCCGAAAACGAGGCCAGAATAAGGTTGGCCGCTAATCACCCTAAGGTTGTTGGATGGCGACTCGTCAGGGTTTTCCTAACCGAATTTTGGAATAGGATAGTTAAGTACCAGGGGTGGCGACAGGGGACGGAAGGGTGGATTGACGGGATTTTTCAAGCCTTTTCTCTTTTTGTCGTTTACGCCAGGCTTTGGGAACTCCAGCGAAGAGAAACTCTCGAGGAAACTTACAAAAAAATCGACGATAAAATATCAACTGGAGTTTTATGAAGATAGGTCTATTTAGTCCCTATCTTGACACACTTGGTGGTGGTGAAAGGTATCTCTTAACGGTCGGAGAGTACTTTTTAAAAAAGGGCTATCAGGTTGATTTTTTTTCAGATAAAAAATTCACAATTGCAGAACTCGAGCCTCGTTTTAACTTAAGGCTGGAAGGGTTAAATTTTGTCCCTGACATTTTCTTCGGTAGCCACAATTTTCTTAAAAAAGCCATCAGGACAAAAAGTTATGACTTAATCTTCTTTCTTTCTGATGGAAGTATCCCCTTAAGTCTTGCTGGTAAAAATATCTTGCATTTTCAAGTCCCCTTTAATCTATCAGGTCAAAAAACTTTTGCTAACTCGGTAAAACTTTTAAAATTCCAGTCAATTGTTTGTAATTCAAAATTTACAAAACACTGGATTGACCAAAGTTTCGGCGTAAAAAGCACTGTCTTGTATCCTCCGGTTGACGTTATGCACTTCGCGCCCAGCAAGAAAATTAACTCCATTCTTTCTGTCGGCCGTTTTTTCGCCCCCTCTAACCCCAAAAAACAGGAAGTTATGATTAAAGCTTTTCAAAATCTCTGTGATGACGGACTCAAAAACTGGGAACTAACTCTCTGTGGTGGTATTACTAACGGTTCTGCAAGTAGCCTTGATAGTTTTACAAAACAGATTGGCAAATACCCCATTTCCTTAATCCCAAACATTGATTTTTTCGACCTGCGAAAGAAATATAGTGAAGCAAAAATTTATTGGCACGCCGCCGGTTTTGGTGAGGATTTGGAAGCAAATCCCGAACGGGCAGAACACTTTGGTATGACAACCGTTGAAGCCATGGCGAGTGGGGTAGTGCCGATCGTTTTTGCCGGGGGTGGCCAAACAGAGATTGTCCTACCAGAAAGAAATGGCTTTACCTGGAAAACGCTTAAGGAGCTTGCCGAAAAAACATTACTTGTTGCCAACGACGACAAGCTTCGCAGTAAGCTTTCAATAAACGCCATCGATGACTCCAGACTATTTAGTAAAGAAAACTTCTTCGCTAAGTTAGGTCAAATTACCGGGCTTTAATGATCACTGGTTTCCCCAAAAAAATAAAAAAAATCATTTTCTCTGCTGAAGCAGTTTGCCTCACTATTTTTGCCGGATACCTGATCTATCTTTTCCATCCGTTCATCTTCTACCAACTTTTTCCAATCCCTCTGGATACAATTGTCGGTCTCTATCACCCGTGGCGTGATTTTTACACAACCCAGTTTTCATCAGGTATTCCCTTCAAAAACTTTTTAGTGACTGATAGTGTCCGTCAACTAATTCCTTGGCGGGAATTAGCCATTAATTTGTTAAAAACTAATCAACCGCCCGTTTGGAATCCGTATAGTTTTGCCGGTTACGGGTTGGCAGGCAACCTTCAAGCAGCCGCGTACTACCCACTCAACGCCATCTTTGTCGTCGTCCCATTTCTTTGGGGATGGAGTATTCAGGTGGTCCTTCAGGTAATTCTGGGAGCCATCTTCATGTTCGTCTTTCTAAAAAGAATTCTTGGTCAAATCATTCCGGCCATCTTTGGTTCAATGTGTTGGGTTGGCTCAGGTTTTTTTACGGCATGGATGGCACACAATACACTAGTACAAGCAGCTGTCTGGGTCCCTCTCGCTCTTTATGCATCGGAAGAAATAACCTCAAAAAAATATTTTAAAGGTACTCTTTTGTGGGTCATTACCCTAACCTCCATGTTTCTGGCGGGAGCCCCACAAATAAGTCTGTATGGAGTTTGCTTTGTCATCATATATCACCTGTATTCTGCTATTAAAAAATCTTCCGGGGCACTTTCAATTATCGCCGCCACCATTGGGTTGGTAATTACGACACTTCTTACTTGGCTCCAAATCAGTGCCAGCCTAATTTTCTTTTCCGAAAACGTTCGCAGTGTCCCAAATCTTGCCTGGAAAGAACCCGGGTGGTTTTTGCCCTGGCAAAATCTGATTCAGTTTTTTGCCCCAGATTTTTATGGTAACCCGGCTACTTTAAACTACTTTGGCGTATGGAATTATATGGAGTTTGTGGGTTACATCGGAGTTGTTGGTCTAATCTTCGTTGGATTCGGAATTCTTTCAAAAAGTTTATCCCAAAGAACCTTTTTTCTAATCAGTATCGTAGCCACCCTTTTCCTAATGCTCCCTAACCCCCTCTCTGTCCTGCCATACAGCTTTGGCCTACCAATTTTTTCGCTCGGCCAGCCAACCAGACTAATGTTTATTATCGATCTCTCCCTCACCGTTCTAGCAGCTGCAGGCTTACGGACTTTTCTCCAGGGGGATTTAAGGTCCCGTCTGCAAATCATTTGGCTCGCCCTTGTTTCGGCCGTTACCGCTTTACTATTTTTCTACACGTTTTTATTTCAAAAAAACCCTGTAAGTGAAAAAAACCTCATTTTGCCAGTTACCATGACCTTGGTACTAGTAGTCTTTCTATTAATGTGGAGGAGACTCCAAAGAAAAGTCATTTTATTGTCACTGCTTTTTTTGATGACCGCTTTTGATCTCTCGCGGTTTGGGACAAAGTTTATTTCCTTTTCTCCAGAAAAGTATTTCTTCCCCGAAACTGAAATAACTGCCTTTCTGAAAAATAAAACGGCATTGACATATTCTCGCATCGTTTCTTTTAATGACGAAATAATGCCTGCCAATATGTCCTCTCACTACGGCCTTTACTCTGTTGATGGATACGATTCTTTAATGCCGAAAAACTTCATTGATCTCATTGACGCTTTTGAAACCGGAAAGATTCGACCAGACGCCGCCGGAAAAACAAATCGCATCTTAAGAATTCGAAACCCAGACTCAAAACTTTTAGACTTGTTCGGAGTTAAGTATGTCCTTACTTTTGACGATCTTGAAAATCAACGGTACCGGCTCGTAAAAGTCGAGGGAAAAACGAAGGTGTATGAGAATCTCGCCGCTTTACCGAAAGCATTTTTCGTAGATGAAATCCGTAGTTTCCCCAGCTCTGTCGACGAATTAAATTTTCTTATCAGTAAAGATTTTGCCCCTAAAAAAACAGCCACCGTCAGAGCAAATGTCGACCTCATTGGTAAGAAGCTTTTATTAGGGACCGCGTCCATTGTGAAATATACCCCGACGGAGATAATCATAAAGACGGTTAATAATGGAGAAGGCCTTCTTGTCCTCTCTGATAATTATTCTCGTCTCTGGCAAACGACCATTGATGGTAAAAATGTCAAAACCTACTTAGTGGACTATTCAATTAGAGGCGTTTATTTAACCAAAGGTGATCATACAGTAAGAATGTTTATTCAACCGCAATCACTATGAAAAAAATCTCTTTCATTTTCCTTTTTCTCATCGTATTTTTGGCTGGCGCTCTAAGGTTTTACCATTTAGAAAAAGCCCCCCCGGGAACTAATATCGATGAGGTCGCTATTGGGTATAACGCCTACAGCATTAGTAAAACCGGGATGGACGAATTTGGTCAAAAATTTCCCCTGGAATTCCGCTCGTACGACGATTACAAACCGCCGCTTCTCATTTATTTCACCGTCATTCCGGTGTCCCTCTTTGGCTTAAGTACTTTTTCAATTAGGCTTGTTCCCGCCGTGGCCGGAACCCTTGCCGTGATTTTTTTTTTTTTTTTCTGTCGGTCAATAACAAAAAACCAATCATTTTCCTTTCTGGCAGCGTTCCTTTTGGCTATCTCCCCTTGGTCGATAATTTTTAACCGAGCCGCGTTTGAATCGGGAGTGCAAATATTTTTTACAACCGTAGTCCTTTTCCTATGGCATAAGGCGTTTTCCCAAGGCAAATTTGTCTGGTTTATCCTTCTTGCTGCTATATCTGGGCTGAGTGTTTACTTATATCAGGCCTCAAAAATATTTGCTCCAGCACTGCTTATTATTATTTTGGCGCTGATAGTTACAAAAAATAGAGGTCAATGGAAAAAGGCATTGTTATCAATTGTTTTATTCAGTGTTTTCGTCATTCCAATTTTTGTTTCAACAATTTTTGGCAGTGGTCGTACCCGATTAGCTGGTACTAGCATTTTTCAAAATGGTGAAATTGCGGATCTAAATTCTAATCGGGAACGAATTGACTGGCTCAATAACAACCCCTGGTTTGCCAAACTGTTCCACAACAAAAAGTTTGCTTATAGTGGCGAGGTTATTTATGGCTATCTCTCCCATTTCCGACCGGATTTTTTTATCCTTGGTCGTAGCGGCTCGTATACTAACTATCTTCCAAATCACGGCCTTATTTACCTTTGGGAAGCTCCTCTCATTCTGTTCGGTATTTACCACCTTCTTTATCGAAAAGACAAAACTCTGGGGATTATTTCCTTATCAATATTACTCATTTCTCCAATTCCGGCTGCCATATTCTACGGTGTCCCTAGTGCCATAAGAACCACATCTATGATTCCGTCTCTTCAACTTTTTGTAGCCGCTGGTATTTGGCTATTAC
>CAYPLU010000024.1:0-7857 GCA_964411775.1 uncultured Gammaproteobacteria bacterium
AAGATTGGTGTCATTAAAGCCGTCCGTGAAGTCGTTCCAACCTTGGGATTAGCTGAGGCTAAAACATTGGTCGAATCCGCTCCCAAAGAAGTGGTCACAGGCGTTAACAAAACAACTGCAGGTGAAGCAAAAGCAAAGCTCGAAGCCGCCGGTGCAAAAGTAGAACTAAAGTAGAACCCGAAGTTAAACGTTAATCGCGAAAAACTCGTCCAAAAGACGAGTTTTTTACTGCCAAACAGCTATTACCGGCTTAGAAACGTAGACCGAAACTTTGTAATTCACCCGGCCATCCCGATCGCAAGCATTATCATTAACCGAAAGACAGACCTTACCATCAGCTATGGTAACCGCCCCGTCACTCCCGGAATAAGGAATAAGCTTCAGGGATTTTGTAGGAAATCCCTTCACCACGTTAGCACCATTTCTTGACCAGAGAACCTCTTTTATCGTCAGGTTATCAAAATTTGAAAAAATGTAACCCTCAATTCCAGGCAACATATCAATATTATTAAAGGTATAGCTTCCAAGCTCGGCTGCCATTGTTTTATAAGCGGTAAAGGCCGGTTTAGGTGTTACGTTAGAAATATTGGTACTTCCTCCACCACTGTAGTCCAGCTGCAAGAGATCAAATGACGCGGGATCGTTATTCCTCCGTAACGAACAGGCTTCAGAGGTGTCAAAAAAGCAGTACCACTGAAGTGCCTCTGCTCCGGCCGAGAGCCCCTGGGCATAAAGCCTAAACACCCACCCGGCCTGTTCGTCCAAATCCTCCTGTGTCTCCGGATAAGTACGAGTCCGTTTACCCATTTCCGAATAAAGAATCGGTATCCCGACAGCCCCATAGGTATTCAGTAGGCCTCTGGCCCAAAACGTCTTGCCTCTTATCCCCCCGCCGTTCGTCGTGTATGAATCTTTACTCAAAAAGGGCTCTATTCTTGCCGAATCCCACTCGTAATAATGAATGTCAAGATAATCAAAATACTGACGACCATACTTACCATATGTATACTTCAACACATTCTCAAGAAAATCAATGAGATTTGCTCTTTTAGCCATTGCCTGGGCACTCGTTCCTTTACAATCAACCCCCTGTGGAAGCACATCACAGTCAGCCGCATTACCAATATTAAAACCGGGGTCAGCCGCAAGGCGACCCATAAGAACGGGGAAATTAGCATCAACCGCCGCCACCGCTGTTTTAGTCTTCTTCACCAACTCAGCATAATCCTCAAAATCTTTCTTTCCATTGCCATTTACATCGTCGTTACCGCCCCAGTTAGCCGCAAAATCCGGTTCGTTCAAAACCTCAATTCCGTCAGCATATTGGCCAAATTTCTGTATTACCCACGCGGCCGCCGCGGCATAATGATCAGAGTCAGTCTTACCATCCGCCTCGACATTTTCATCAAACGGCAAAACCCAAGCGGTGGCCCCATTCGCTTTTGCTTTCTGGACGGCCCACCCCGGATACGCGTCAAACTGGATAACGCACTGATACCCTTCTGAATGACAATGATCCCTCAATTCGCTGGCCGCTCTCAAATAACCCGGATTATCCTCCCGTAATTGACCACGGGTTGGTTCAATCTCCGCCCAAAATATCATAACCGTCTTTAACTTAACATTACCCTGGGTCAAAAACTGTCGAAAACGACTGTCATTGGGAACATATTTCTGCGCCCACCAGGAATCGACACCAAACGGTTGAAAAAATTTCGTCTCAGCCGGAGTGGCTATTTCAGAAACAATTTTATCTTTAGCTATATAGCGAAAGTTCTTCACTTGAACATAAATCGTTTGCGTCTTTTGATGCAACGTCCGGATTGTCAAACTATAAGAAGGCTCCCCCGTCGTTGGAAAGCTAAGACCACTAAAAACGTAGCGCCCCACCGTAGTCCCCGCCGGAAGAGAAACCTGAGCTTTGCCCCCGGTCGGAATTACTTGCGTCGCCAAATCACGGATAACCAAAGTAAAACTAGTTGCACCAGCATCAACCGCCGGATTCCACGTGGCTCGAAGTTTCTGTTGTGAAGTCAAATTAAACGATAACCCAAAATCTCGATAAATTTTGGTTTTTGTTATCGAATCATCTGCCGCCTTTGAAGAAAGCAAAACCTTACCCTTACTAACTAGCGCTATCCCCGCAATAATCAAAACTAGCAGAAAAAGAAGAACACCCACCGCTATCAAAACACCACCTTTTTTTTTGCTATAAGACTCTCCCATCAAACTTAGGATAAACAGTCGATTCCGGATCTGTCAAGTACCAACTTTTGTTTCCATTCCCAACAACCACAACACCGCCTCTTTTTTGTACCGTCTATCTCCTCTTGAGTTAATCCTTAAAGGGACCAATTTCCCCCGTTTACCCCATCTTTTAATTGTCAAAACACTCACCCGAAAAATATTGGCCACCTCTTTAACCGTTAATAGATCTGGTAAGTTTGATAATGATATATTTTGATCAACCATAAGCACAACAATATTGTTAACTATCCTCTTATATATATTAGTATATCAATCTTGTCAACAAGGGACCTTCGCGACTTTCACTATTTTTCCCCATAACTCCATTTAAGTCATAAATCGGATCGCCATCACTTACGGAAAAATAATTCGCATCTTCACTACCAGTTTGGCAATCGTCCTGGCGCTACCGGTAATATTAATTTTGATCACTTGGAATTCGCTCCCCGGCGACCGACTCTATGGAACAAAACGCGGACTTGAAACCATTCCCCGACTTGCCTTTGGCAACAACCGTCTCCTGGCAGCTAAATACGAAACAAAAATCACCGATCGCCGTTTCATCGAAGCTACCACCTTAATCCGGCGAAACGATATACAGGGCCTCCAACAACTCCGCGACTCAATTAAGGCTACTGCCCAAAAAGTCAAAGACGCCAAGGACCCGGAGACAAAAAAAGCCTACATTGCTCAACTAGAAAGCTACCAAACCGATCTGGATAAAGAAAAACAGACTCTCATCGCCGCAGCTGCGTCAACCCCACCATCAGTTTCCCCGGTCCAAACCAACCCAACCGCTCCAACCATTCCAACTACTCCTCCCCCAACCATTTTCCCTCCAACCTCCCCAACTCCACCTCCGACCGCCCCCCCAACTACTCCGCTACCAATAGACCCTAACGATCCAATTGACAATATCGACCAAACCCAGGATGAAATTGACAAAGTAATTGAAGATCTTGAAAAGCAAGATCTGAGCGACCTTGACGATCTTGAAAACCAGGTTAATGAAATCGAGAAGTAGTTTTCTAATTTTATTTTGAAGCCTTAACTTTCTTCGCCTCAACCAAAGCCAACTTGTAGGCCAAAATTGTTTCGGTGACTTTATTCTGAACGTCTAACAAATCAGTTTTTTCTGTTTCTTGAAGTGCTGAAATTCGCGTTCCTACAAGAACTTCATTCCGAATGTTCAAACTGTATTGCTTTGCATCTTGAAGCCCAACCGCTGTTTTAGCCTGATTTCTTTTTTTCCGTGCATCCTTAATCAGTTGATTAAGTTCCTTGGTGTCCTTTTTCCGTTTTTCAAACCGGTCACGCTGTCGATCTAAGCGATCGTGAATGGCTTCCAGCCGAACAATAACCTCATTCCAGTGGGTGGTCCGCCGATTACCTCGGTTCTCCACCCGCCTTTGGATTTTCCTAACACTTTCCTTAATTTTTTCGCTTTTAATATTGTTAATATCACCAACCAATCGAACTTTTGGCACGGGTCCGGCTAAAACATCACTGGACAAAAGAAATAGCCCCAAAAAAAAGATAAGAAAAATAAAAAACCTTGTCATAGGGTTTCTAACCCCTTTTTATACTCTTCTGCCGCCTTTGCCGGATCAACAATATTGACCGAAAGCCCCGTTCCAAGCTCAAATCCTGCTCGGTGAATTAGCCTGGGAATAATTCTCAAATACCAATCGACCCCATGATAAATATAATAGTTATAAGGAACCTCATCTAAATCATCTCCGCCTTTACGCATCGCCCCAAGCTCAGTGAATTTCTTGATAATAAATTTAAGCGATTTCTGTAGAAGCGGAACCAAATCCTTTATCTCTTCATCGGTTATCTGCCCAAAACTAGTCCCAAGTCTTTTGGGTGCAATCCAAAGCTCATATGGCCATTGTGAAAAATCCGGACAATACAAATAAAAATAATCATTGTCCAAAACCAAATTTGATACCGGTTCCCTTGGAACCGTATCCAGATTAATTTGCGATGGAACAACAACCACTTGTGAGTGCGGATGCCGCAAAGACGCCCCCGCATGAGCATCATGGTTATTAAAAATCAGCACCTGCCCATTCTGATTTTGCACATGGTAATTGTATCTTTGTCTATAAGTCTGAAGTAACAACGTTACTTGCTCAACAGACAATTCATCCACGTCTTTCAAATGTTCCGGCGAATGGATAATTACTTCATGTAAATCAGTGATCGGATATTTGTTCGCGATCACTCTTATCCGCCATTTATTATCCCCGCTTGCCCCACCCACTCGAAAAAGTTCCAACGGATTTAGCGATTCATTGCCGGCTTCAAACGGACACTTTTTCAAATCATCACCGGCAACCGGCTGTTCAAACTTATGGGCATTATCGTCACGCTCATCTTCAGGCGTTGCCGTATTATCATGCGGCCGAGAAACCCTCCCGGAAGCAATTATTACCCACCTCTTAGTTTTTAAATCAGGAACAAATTTCGCCACGCTTAAAGATTAACATTGTTTCTATCGCTATTCCACTTCACCCTCGCGGGGCAACGGTCCACCCCTCTGATATCGTTTTGTCATTGCGAGCGAAGCGAAGCAATCTCATTAAAATTTATCTGAGATCGCCACGCTCGTTTCACTCACTCGCGATGACAGTTATGTTAGAACCGTGAACTATCACCTCACGGAGCCCCGCTACTTGGTCCAAACCTCACCGCACTTCCCTGGTTGTACTCCGTTCTTACTTGATAGGCCGTCAGGGGATAGCTAAAAATTTTGACGTCATCCAGCTGCCCCTTAAAATACGTCGGCGTAATAAACCCAAACGTAATCGCATTTGCTGAAAAAGACGTTCCCGTCGTCACCACTACATGATTCCAAGCATTAGCCGTCAACGTCGTTCCCGCTTGCCCATTGACGTAATAGGTTGGTGTTGTCAGTCCGTTGGAAGATAGCACTAGATTTGACGAGGTCACATTAATTGCCGGTGATGTTGCCAAAGCAACAAAGGGAATCGTTCCCGAGCTGGATGCTGGTTTCGCCCAAAAAGAAACACTTTGCCCCTGGTTGATGCCTGTCGTCACCGTTGCTTTATCATCAGCCCCGTCCAAATTAACACTGTAATTAAACTTTCCCGTTTTGCCGTTGGCCCAAGCTGAAGTTGATAAACCATCAACACAAGTCCCGGCTGATGTTTGCGAACTTCCCGCCGTCCCAATCGACAGAGTTGCTGAGTTTGTCCCACTTCCCGAGTCATTCAAAGTCGTCCCCTGACACTCATCCATTTTATAGTGAGCAACGGGCAGTCCTCGATTGTAATCCCAAGCTACCTGAGCCGCAGTTCGAGCATAATTATAAATTCTAACCTGATCAATTATTCCATCAAACGGAACCGCACCGGATGGTTCAGCGCCTACATAAAAAGTATCTGTCTGTGTATTAATTGTCTGAGCAGAACCGGCTTCCGTCCCAAGAGGTTGTAAAACACCATTAATATACCCTTTTACCCCACTGGTCAAGGAACTAGCCGGAATAACTAACGTAAAATGATACCAATTATTTAAAGCCAACCCATTTTTACCAAAAATCACTCTGTGTCCGTTAAACGCGACCGAAACTCCGTTGTCCTCATACAAAATACTTAAATAACCACCCGTCCCGCCTCTCCCAAGATTTATCATTGTCCGATTAGTATCAGTATCATTAGTTCGCGAGTTAAACCAAAAAGAAATTGTTCGCGCGTTCGTTCCATAAACCGACGAACCTAAAGTAGGAAACGAAACATCATCATTGACCCCGTCAAAACTTATCCCTGATCCAATTTTTCCCTTCACCCAAATTGGCCCAGATTCCAAGGTTCCATTTTTAGCCTGACCACTAATATCATTAGCCGTTGTTCCGGTTCTTTCCTCAAAATTCCATTCTCCCAACGGCACACCACAAGTGGAAGTATCTCCTGGTACACAATAAGCCGTTGCTGCCGAATTCGACGCGGTTTTCCCATCAGTAATTGACACTCCAACAGAACCAAATTTGATTGATTGGCCTTGATTAAAATCAAGCTTTATCTGCTCATCCGTCAAAACGGTATTATAGAATTTGACTTCGTCAATTATCAAATCACTATAGGTAGCTCCTGAAGCTCCTATCCGCGCAGAGTCTGAGTACCAAAATGCGGAGGATGTACGGGCGCAAGTATTTTCCAGAATTCCATTCACATATACTTTAATCATCGAGCTGTCCCAGCTGGCCGCCGCAAAATACCAAGTATTAAGAGCCGCCAAAGTCCTACTGTAGCACCTATCAATATCCTTTAAATTTACGTAGGAAACGTTATAGTCAGACGTTGCGTTATTGCCAACATTAAACGCATATGCGGAATTAGCGCCGGTACCATGGGCAAAAATTGGACACGTCCCGAAAATGCATGTCCCCATCCGATTAACCCAGGCCGTAATTGTAGCCGCCTCGGTTTGATAGGCCGCGTGTGAACCAACTTCGACATAACCGGCGTTTTGATCAAACTTTATTGCTTTGCCAAACTTCCCGTTACTCGTCCATCCTTGGGAATTGGTTGGCGGCGAAGCTATGCCGGTCAAAGTTCCATTATGCCCCTGAGGGCTAGAATCATGAGCCACCGTTCCCTGTCCTTCGTCAAGTTTCCAATATCCCACTTGACTTCCCACCGGACTCCCCCCCGTAGGATGTCCCCCATTCATATCCTCGGTAATTTGTCTAGAAGTCCGGGCATAATTATAGATTTTTACTTCATCAATTGTTCCAAAGGCATCGGCTCCAGTATATGATGTATCACCATTTCCGATTGAAACATCATCATTGTTGGCAACCGTGGCCGTTGTCGTGTCATTGGTTGAACCGATAGGCACCCCATCAACATAGAGATAAAGCGTGTCTGCGTTAACATCTCGCACGCCGGCATAATGATGCCAAACTCCGTCATTCATTGCCGTTGTCCCTGTGATGCTGGGGCCATTGGTGCCATCATGGATGCGGAAAAACGGCACTTCAGATCCCGTCAGCCTCAACTGGAAACCCACATTGGAGGCTCCATCATCTTTATACACAATCGCTTGAGACGCGCTGGAATTCTTGCTTGTTTTAAACCACCCCTCAACCGTAAATGAGTCACTGGTTGTCCCCAGGTCAATCGCACTCGTTTCCGGAATACGTACCACGCTGTTATTCCCGTCAAAGACCAGCCCTTTACCATATTTTCCCTGACCCGAAACAACGTTGCCAGTAAATGCAGAACTTACAATACCGTTTTGGGAATCAGTAATTGTCGTTCCCTGACCCTCTTCCATTTTCCAATATCCCGCCGGCCCGGGAGCAAAATTATAAAGTTGGGAAACTTCGGCAGGCGAAAGCGCCCGGTTATACATTCTCACTTCATCCATTCTTCCCCCATAAAAACTGCTGGCGCCGACTTTTCCAATCGTAATTGCCGAAGCTGATATTCCACTCGTCGTCGTAACCACAATATATTGCCATTGCATCGCGTTCGGAAGAGCCGAGGACTTAACTCCGTTGACATAAATAATTGGCGAAGTGATATTGGCAGTGGTTACCACCCCTGAAGCTGAAGAAATAGCCGCACTGGTGTTAAG
>CAYPLU010000024.1:7867-9789 GCA_964411775.1 uncultured Gammaproteobacteria bacterium
TAGTTCGCAATTTGTGCCGATGGAGACGCCCAAAAAGCAATCGTCTGCACGCCTGAGAGAGTGTTTGCCACACTCACATAGTCATCTGTGTTATCAAAATGGCAACCATATCTAAATTTGCCAGTCAAAGTGCAGTCCATCCCTCCCGCATTTGCACCATAATTTGTCGTCCCCGAATTAGCGTTTCCTGAAGAATCCGTCAGTGTTTTGCTGTTCCCGGAAACATTGTCATCCATCTTCCAATACCCCACCAAACCATTACTAAGCGCAGCATTTAATTGTCCGCCAAGAAGTATCCCTGTACCCTTAGCGCTGGCGGCTCCTTTAGAATTGTAATCAAGCATAATTTGGTCTGCTGAACGAACATAATTATAGACTTTCACTTCGTCTATATCGCCAAATATTCCAAAATCAGCGGCGCTCCCCGAATTGTTTCCAATCGAAAAGGCAACCGTACGAGAAACATCCCCCACAGATGAAATTGCCGTCGTTTTTCGAAGGATCCCATCAATATAAACCTTCCCGTCACCATCCCGATCCGCGGTCCCCTCAACGAAATGCCACAAGCCATCGCGAATTGTATATGGTGCCGTTACACTTACCCTGTTTGTCCCATCAGACAAACGAAAAATGGTGCTCGAAACGGCTGCCAAAAAACGCCAACCACCTTCCAAGTTATTAGCATTCCCCTTGGCAACAACCACAATATTATTACTTGAAGACCCTTGAGAAGATATTCTTACCCACATTGACACACTAAAATCCGTTGTCGTTCCAAAATTCAAACGAGCATCATCGGCGACATCAATACGCTTGGATGTGCTAGAAACCGTAACTGCCTTCCCCGAAACGCCATCCGTATAGACAACGCTACTTGACGCAAATGTTCCATTCAATCCATTACGGGTTGAATCGCACGCATCTTTCCCATCAAGACAAGTATTTTCTGTCCCTTCATCAAATTTCCAATACCCCACCGGGGCGGGTGATTTTTCCTCATTGGTGGGAGCCGCGGCTGATGGTGCCGTCGCGGCATATTTCCGAACCCGCACCCAATCAACTGTAATATCAGTAACATTTGCTGTACCCGCCGCAGATCCGGTAAAATGTCCTAAAAACATGTATGGAGCCGCGCTCCATGACCCAGTAATGGTTGTTCCCGTCTGTGGTCCATTGTTCCAAAACTTAATTTGGGTAGTATCCATGGAAAAGCCATCGACATAATACGTAGCAGCCGTGGGTGTATAAAGAGTCATCCCGCCAAAAAGGTTATATGATGCAGCCGTTCCATCGGCTGCCCATCCCGTTTGCTGAATACTTGTAGGCCCGTTTGACATCATATAAATAAGTTTGTTCGATCCGGCATTTCCCCCTTGGGTACTTTGAGCATTGGCAATTTCCATTCCCGCATAAGTTGTCACCGTCGATGCCCATTGGGTTCGGTATTCATACATATAACTTCGCGAGTCCGAAAGAATTGTATTTTTGGAATAAACCGACCCGGTTGTGATCGTGATTGCTCCCGAAGCAAATGAGGTGGCCCCTGTCGCGGTCCATCTACTTGGGTCTAAAGCATTAGTGTTGAAGTTTTCAAAAAATGCAAACACTGTTTGGCCATTCTCAACATTCGTTGCGCTTGCGTTGCCGTAATAGAGATAAAGCGTTTGCGACGTCGTTGGGATAGAGGATAATTTAATCCAGATCTTCGTCGCCGCGTTATTACAAGGGGCTGACCCTTCTTCAATCACGTGGGGAACCATTTTTCCCAGAGTATCAACAACCCTAATATCATCGCAATCACTTTGCATTTTACTGGCAGTAATGAGTGTCGCCGTATCCAGTGTTATTGCCACCTGAAAATCAGTTTGGGCCGAACCGCTATTGGTAATAATTACTGTCTGCCGATAACCCCAAGAATCATC
>CAYPLU010000024.1:9799-12433 GCA_964411775.1 uncultured Gammaproteobacteria bacterium
ATAACTACGGTCAATACTATTGACACCAAAGCCAACTTGTTAACAAACTTTTGTTTTTTCATCCTAGTTTTGTATTACAAACCAATCAAAAGTAATACTATTTGCATCGTTAGCTGACATTTGGACCACAAACTGTCCGGCTGTTTTTGACGTCACTACCAAAACCTTATCGGTCAAAGTAGTCGGGGTAATTAAAATCTTTGACGTTGAAGTTACTGTAGGGGCCAAAATAGTAACACTGGTATTCCCGGCTGGAATTGCACCTGATCCGGTTGTTTTTGCTCCCAACACCTTAAATTCCTCCGTCTCCACTTTCTTCGCCGTCAATGTTCCCGTCGTAACAATATTTCCAGTTTGATCTATAGTTACTGATCCGTTTTGCAAACCTAAATTACCTGTCAAAGTTGAAATATCACCGTTCAAATCATCAATGTGGACCAGTCCAACCGTCAAACTCCCCCCAATTGACGTGTTTGCCAATTGTGTTGATCCAATAACTGTTAGATTGTCATAAAATGTTCCGGTTTGAGCCGATAATGTAGCCACATCAAGGTAGCCACCACTACTAGCAACAATTCCTGACGAAAGTGACGCAATTTGTGCTTGCAGCTCATCCACACTCTTCTTACTGGCAAGATTCAAATCATCTCCTTCATAATACCCTTGTCCCAGATAAACCAAGATCTTGTCTTTCCCTGATCCCGGTGTCCAATCCTCAAGGGCTTTTCCAGCGGCATAACCACGGGTCGCTAATTTCTTCCCTAATCCCGTACCACTTACTCCGATATGATCCCCACTATTAATTACTGCTGAATCAGAAGCAATCTTTACCCTAATCTGTCCCACAAACCCGACAATTACACTCTGGTTATCTTCAATTCCTCCCACAAAAGCAGTTGTGTCAGAAGTAATTCCCACCATCTTGGCTGATTCACTTGCCTCACAAGGTATAATTCCATCTCGCGCCTGACAGACAATGGTGCCCACCGGGATGGGATTGGTATTTATTTGTAACCAATTCGCATCCATTCGCATATATTCCCCAAAGTCAGCAATTCCGGAAGTTTGATAAGCCACCGTGGTTGTATTGGCAGCCCGAATGTCCCCAATAATCTTTCCGTTCAAATCCAAGAAGTTGACGAAGTGGGAAGTAGTATCCAGCGTCGTGGCTTTAAGTTTAATTACCAACCCGCTTCCGGCTGCGGCCGTGTTCGTGTTCTCAATCATCGCTGCTGCCGTTGCCGCCTGAGAATCCTGAACATGAAGTCTCACTACCGGTGTCGTCGTCCCGATACCGACGTTACCACTGCTATTAACATAAAAACGTGTTCCTACGGTATTGTCCCAAAGGAAAAAATCTTGCGTTCCATTACCACTAATATCGTTGCCCAGTGCCCACTTATTAGTTCCATTTGAGTTAAATTGGATTTGGCTTTTAAAGTTTCCCGCTCCGGCAGTGTTATCAAGATTGATCGCATTAACTTTCGTCGCCCCGGTGCCTGGGTTTGATCTAAAGAGAGCCACATTGACAGTCCCCCCGGTTGCCAAACTTACCACATCCAACGTTCCTCCCGGGACTGTTGATCCAATCCCCACATTCCCAGATTGGGTAATCACAAACCTGTTTAGCCCCGAAGAAGAAGCCGTAAGCAAATCTCCAGTCCCAGAATTATCAACCACCAGTCCCGCAAAGGAAGTTTTCGCCGAAATTGTCGCCGCCGGCAAAATTCCGGCAGACGGCCCGGTCAACGAAAATCCATTAACAAATAGTTGGCCGGAAATCGTGGCTGACTTAGTCAAAATGGTTGCCTCATTAGCATCCAAAATTATATTTCCCTTATTAAATGTCGTCAGTGTCAAATCACTGGAATTAAAAGTCTCTCCCGCTTGCAAATACAATGGCGCGGCGCTCTTAAGATAAGATGCTGTAGAATTAGTGAAATTAATATCATAAGCAATCGCCACATCCCCCGCCGCGTTAAATGACGTCGGAATTCCAAACACAGATTGTTGTGGCGACACGGAGAAAATCGACGTCCCGTCATCAGAAATGTTAAAGATGTTTCCGGTGGTATCAGCCAGATTTCCCAAATTAATGTTCACCAAATTCCCCGACGAAGTGCTCCACTGCGACGGACTCCAGTCAACACTCAAAAGATTTCCCGTTGTCAACCCGTTTGTCGTCGCCGAAATGCTCGCCAACTTGCCCGTCGACAAAGAATTGCCAAGCAAAGTGAATCCATTCCCCGTCGTTCCATTAAAGGCAGCCTCCAAAAGCGACGTCGGCCCCGTCGTCCCGATGCCGACGTTGCCGTCTTCTTGTATCCTTACAATACTTGAATTTGCCCCATTTATAAAATCAAAAACTTCAGAAGTGTCATTATCACTATCAATCCTGAGATACATCGAGGCATGTGTATAAATGTTTGTCCCCAAGTCACCATTAAACTGAAGTTCAACATTGCCGACATCGTTAGTGATATTCACTAATCCGCTACTGTTGACTCCAAATTGAGAAGACGACCCTACGGAAAATAGAGCTGATGGCGTTGTCGTCCCGATGCCGACGTTCCCATTCTGGGTAATCACAAACCGGGACAGTCCAGAAGATGAAGCCGTGAACAAATCACCAAC
>CAYPLU010000025.1:0-12372 GCA_964411775.1 uncultured Gammaproteobacteria bacterium
AAGAGGTTAAAAAAATAACGATTAGCAGTGACTCAACTTCCTAAAATCCCGTATAAAATTTTCTCCAATATCCCTTTTTCTTTTGATGGTAGAATCATCAGAAAACTAATTGACGATACAAATCCGCCTGATGATTGCTATCTGGTGGTGATGAAAGAACTTGCTGAACGTCTGTCCGGGAAAAATGGCGAAAACCAATTCTCCCTTTGTCACAAACCCTGGTTCGATTTTTCCATCGAGCACAATTTCCAACGATCCGATTTCACTCCTTGGCCGAGTGTCGATGCTGTCCTTCTGAGATTCACTAAGCGTGAAGTCCCGTTACTACCAGTTAACGACCGGGAAAAATTCTCTAAATTCATTGCCGATAGTTTTGGCAACGGTCTTTCTGTTTCTAAAAATCTCTCGAAAAAATTTAGCAAAGGCAAGATTTTGTCCCAACTTTCGAAATACGGCTTGAACAAAAATACTCTTCCAAACCGATTATCTCTTCCCGTTTGGGTAAGTTTGTATAAAGACCTTCTGATATCATAATCAGATGCCTTCAAAGTCTTTAGTCATGCTAATGATGTCAATTGGCTCAATTATTGGCGGCTATGCCCCGACCCTTATTGGTGTTGGCATTTTGTCTTTGTGGTCCCTCGTTGGTAGTTTTATTGGCGGTGTCCTAGGGATCTATTTTGCTTTCAAATTTTTCTCATGATAAAAAGAAAAGTGCTCCTCTTTAGTGGTGGTCAATCACAAAAAGGGATGCCCTATTACCATTATTGTAAGGACTGGTTAAGTGGGTTTTTGAAAGAAAATCTCTCCAAAAAATCAAAAGTGCTTTTTGTTGGCTGGGCTGTTTGGGGGGATCACTCTGCCGATCAAATGTTTTCCTATGGTCAAGAACATTGGAATCCGTTCGGGTTAACTTTAACCGCTCTCCATAAAGAAAAAAACTTCTTCTCTGCTATTGAAAAAGCCGACGCTATTATTGTTGGCGGAGGCAGCATTCATATGCTTGTAAACGAACTGGAAAGGTACGGTTTAATGTCGGCCATAAAAGACAAAGTTGAATCGGGTTGCCTCTATATTGGTACAAGTTCCGGCTCCTTAATTACGGGTCCAACCATGCATACCGCCTCGGAGCCTCCCATGATTCACATCGCCTCCCATAAAACGATGGCTATCTTGCCTTTCCAAATTAACGCTCACTATTACGACCAAGACCCTGACTGGTTTCATCACGGACCAATTCCGGCCGTTAGGATCAAAAATTATATTCAGTTGAACCCAAATCCTCGCCCCGTCGTTTGCCTAAGAGATGGTGGCTTTCTTTTGGTCGAGGGAAATAAAATTACTGTCATGGGGCAAAAAGCTGCTACTGTCTTTGATCTTTGCCTTCGCCGTTACGATTTTGAATCCGGAGCAGATTTAACAGAATTATTAAATCCTGATAGCCGCTATTATTTCCCTCCTGATGATCCTCGTTCCTGGATAGAAGAAGACTAATTCTAGATACAATCCCCAAAGCTCCGCATTTTTCGACTCTAACTCTAAAATTCGTTTAGCTCATTATGTTTTGGTAAAACAACATCAGTAATTCCGATGTTCTTTTTGATTTTTCCTGCTAACACCTTTCTTGGTCCGTCTTCTCCATGCGTTAAAAAAACTTTCTTAGCTCCATTAATCGTTGAAAGCCACTTAAGCAGTCTTGGCTGATCAGCGTGCGAACTCATTGCCTGTGTCTCACTTACAAGCGCCCTAACCCTAATCGTTTTTCCCTCAATAATGACCGTTTTGGCTCCTTCCAGAAGAGCCCGTCCGACCGTTCCCTCAGCTTGGTAGCCAACAATAAGAAGTCTCGTTGAGGGAACTGGTAGATATGTCGCCGCGTGTCCCAAAATTTTCCCCCCAGTCATCATTCCGCTTCCGGCAATAATTACTTTTGCTCCCACCGTTTGCGAAATTTTCTTTCCATCCTCCCGGTTTTCAACGATGGTAAGTCCCGGGAAAGAGAATGGATCTCCGGTCAAAAGATCTTTTTTTAACTCCTCATTATAAAATTGCTGATATTTCTGAAAGACATAGGTAGCTTTTTGCCCCATTGGCGAATCAAAAAACACCGGCGTTTCCAATTTTACTTTACCCGATTTTTTTAAATGGGCAATTCGATGCAAAAGTTCTTGCGACCTTTCAATCGAGAATGCCGGAATCAAAAGAGTGCCGCCAATTGACTCAATGGTGTTTATCTCCGACTGAATTTTGACAGACGGGCTTTCTCCTGGGTGAATACTATCGCCATAAGTTGACTCCATGACGACGAAATCTCCATTCGCAACTATCTCCGTTGGGGCAATTAAATCTTCCGGTGTGTTCCCAAGATCCCCACTAAAAACAATTTTCTTTTTCGTTAGTTTCTCCACAATTTCAATTGATGCCGATCCTAAAATATGCCCTGCCTCCCTAAAAGTAATCTCAAAGTCTCCCAACAAAAACGGCTTCCCCAACGAAACTGTTCGAAACTGTTCCCGAATCATTTCGACGTCGCTTTTTTCATAAAGCGGCAGTTTTTCTTTTCGGTCTTCTTTGTTAATCTTGGCACTGTCAAGAAGAGAAATCTCTGTCAGATCAAGTGTCGGCGCCGTCATGAAAATCGGTTGTGTAAATCGTTGACGGGGAAGGGTTGGGATTCGGCCACAATGGTCAAGATGCGCATGCGTCAAAAGCATTCCAGATAATTTTGTGCAGTCAATATCAAGGGCTGGGTAGTTAAGTTCTTCAAGTTCTTTCGGTCCCTGAAACATCCCGCAATCAATCATAATCGATTGTCCCGAGTCCGATAAAAGAACATAACATGATCCCGTGACAGTTCCGGCAGCTCCCAGAAATTTAATCTTCACTCCAAAATTGTATCGCAAATCAATTTCAGCGATAATAGCAATTGAAATTATGATTGCCGTTTTTGTCGCCCTCCTAACTTTTGTCTCCACTCTAATTGGCGGGTTTCTTGCCCTAAAGCTCAAAGATCGTTTGCACCTGGTTCTTGCCTTTGCTAGCGGCGCCGTCATCGCCACCGCCCTTTTTGAACTTCTTCCTGAAGTTGTTGAGCTTAGTGGGTCCCAGGGTATTCCTTTAACCAACCTTCTTTTGTTCACCGCTGGCGGATTTCTTCTTTTCCATATCCTCGAACGAATTATTGTTTTTCAAAGTTGTCACGACAAAGACTGTGAGAAAGAAGGTCATCGTCACGTTGGAATCCTTTCTGCTAGTGGCTTTTCCATTCATTCAATGTTCGATGGTCTTGGCATTGGTCTTGGGTTTTTGGCCAACTTTCAGTTGGGGCTCTTAATCTCCTTTGCTGTCCTCGCCCATGATTTCTCTGACGGCCTAAACACGGCTACTGTAATTTTGCGAAACCAAGGAAATCGCCGCCAGGCAATTAAATGGATTTTTGTTGATGCTGCTGCCCCTCTCGTTGGTGTTGGAGCTTCATTCATTTTTTCCTCCGCCGTCATGTTCCTGCCATTCATTTTTGCCTTTTATGCCGGCTTTTTTCTTTATCTTGGAGCCTCTGATCTTTTGCCCGAAGCCCATCATCGCCACAGCTCGTACTTCACCATTATTGCCACCATTTCTGGGTTTCTGATGGTCTATCTGTTATCAGCGGTCCTAAGAGGCCTCTAAGTGCCTACTACAAACAATCCCAAAATAGAGTATAATGACAGCACATGCATAAAAGTTTTTATGCAAGCGGATTTCTCTATCACCCCGAAACAACGCAAATTCTCTTGCAACAAAAAAATTCTTCTGACCCAAGCACTACCTGGTCATTACTAGGAGGACCAACTGAAAGTAGTGAAAGCCCTGAGGCTGCCTTTAAAAGGATTGTTGAGGAGGAGTTAGGGATCAATTTACCAATTAAATCAATTCACCAAGTCTACGATTATATCGATGATGTGACGGGGGAGACAAAACACATTTGTTACTCTCAAATTAGATCGCAAAAAGATTTCAAAGACGCCCACGGCACAAGTTTCAGCTGGTTTACTTTGAAGGAAATTTCTAAACTAAAAATTCTACCCCAAGCAAAACAAGACATTATCGTTGGTCAGCGGGTGATTGACTCAACTTCCAGAAAAAACTCCGGGGAACAAACTATTGACTAGGTTTAAGGTCAGTTCTTAGTTGTAGGAACAAAAAACCTCGCCTAAGCGAGGTTTTTTAAAGTTGTTTGTAATTTTTAATTACGGACTAGTTTTACATTCTTTGCGCTTGGGCCTTTTTCGCCTTCAACTACATCAAATGTAACCGTGGCTCCCACTTGTAATTCATCAAATGTTACGCCAACTAAATCTTTCGAATGAAAGAAAAGGTCCTTGGTTTCTCCATCTCTGGCAATGAATCCAAATCCTCTGTCTGTTTTTGTTTTAACTGTTCCTTGCATATATCCTCCTTTCGTTACTCCCATTATACCTCGCCGTAACGAATTTTTCACCCGCTCAGTCGTTTTCTTTTGACATTTTTATCTACCAAGACGAAGAATCCGCCCTACATAGATGACAATGCACGCTCCAACAACCGCCACAGCTAAACTATAAAAGTTAAATCCGGTGACCCCAGATCTGCCGAAAAAATTCATGACAAATCCTCCGACAATGGCGCCAATGATTCCCATGATGACATCCATCACCAGTCCCTGGCTAGAGTCCGTCTTCATAAATATTGAAGCAATCCATCCTGCGACCGCTCCAAAAATTATCCAGAGTAAAATATCCATAAATCCTCACCTCATTCCTATGTAAGTTGCCTTAACACTGTCTCAGGAAGTGAAAAGGTTATTTTTTTATTTTTGTCCACTGATGTTGACATCTACCCTACTCGGAACGTTAATCTGTGGGGTGGTTACCCCTCTAATAACCGGTAGGCCATAAACAAAAAACAGAAAGACCAAAACTACCAGAATAATAGCCCCGACGATCATTCCCATGCCGCCTCCGGAATCTTGATTTTGTGGTGGTGTGTTGACAATTGTTGTCATAATCTTCTCACCTCAATTCTTAAATTTGATAAATAACCCTGCTTAGGTTCCGGCAACCACTGCCTTAAGGAATCATAAGTTTCACTGTCATCCCCTCAATCATGGCGTCTTAGGGTTGTTGATATACAGAACTAGCGTAAGAGAAGTGTATGAACGAGGGGACCCATCTTGCCTCATTTCTTGGAAAATTTTTCCAGATTCCAACCGAAAAGGTAACCTGATACCCAAGAAACAACCGTAAACAGAATTCCGCCGGAAACAGCAGAAGCAAGGTCTAGATTAAAATGCCCAATACTTCCAAAAGCAAGCAAATCGGCGCCAGCCTTGTAAAGATCAGGAAAAGCGATCGCGACAAAAGCGCAGGCAGTCCAAAGAACTATTCCAGTAACTCCCGCCGCGTTAGCAAATGAAAGAGCAGACGATTTCATTTTTTCACCCCCCTTCTATTTACTAGTGTACTACTTTTTTTATCACCATGATCCATATGCTTCATCATGAATAAATGCATCAAGGGACATGCTAAAAAAATTGCATAAAAGAAGATGTTTCCAAGACTTATTTTTAAAACAAACACCGCCAAAAGAATCGCTGCCACAACCACTCCGCAAACCAAAAGCCAGACAGAACCACTTGGCTTCTTACAACAATCCATTTTCATCATTTTGCTAACTGGGCATCGATAACTGTTTTAAATTGAGCATACGGTTGAGCGCCGATGACTGGAGTCGTGCCGATTGCTGTACTAGGAGTGCTTTTAAAACCGTTTTTGTTTGCCTCAGCAATATCCGCCTGAACCTGGGAATCGTATTTTTGTGAATCTAAACAAGAGTTAAATTTTGTGGTACTTAATCCTAAATCGGAGGCAAATTTTTTCAAGTTCTGAATCGAAAAAGCCCCTTGGTTCTCACCATTTTGGCTACTATAAAGTTTGTCGTGATATTCCCAAAATTTATTTTGTTCCTTAGCACAAAGTGCTGCATTTGCCGCATCAGTTGACTCTTTGCCCAAAAAAGCCAAGTTCTTGTAAACAAATCTTACCTTGCCAGTGTCCACGTAGTCTTTAAATATTGACGGTTGAACTTCTTTAAAAAACCGTCCACAAAACGGACATTGATAATCGCCAAATTCCACAATTGTAAGTTTCGCCTTTACATCTCCTTTGACTGAATCATCAGCCGTCACCCTAATATTAACCGCGGTCGGCTCCGTAGGAGCTGCTGGTGGAGCCAAAGGGGATGGCGCCTGTGGGTTTTCTGTCAAGACCTGGGGGGTGGTAAAGCCATTTCCAGTCTCCAAAAATTTAATTTTTGTATACATTCCTCCAACCACTGACCCTAAAATAAAAATTAAAATACCAAAGAAAATAAATTTGACTGATTTTAACGAATCTGTCATTTTAATCCCATTGTTGAACTAAATCTGGCAAATTCGATAAACAAAAGAGTAAAGGCAATAATCATAGCTACCGGCGCGAAGGTTGAAAGATAGTTCTTTTTCCCCGGTGCGAATTTACGAAGAAGCAGGGAGTTGCCAACAACAGAAATTGAACTTAAAGCCATCGCCAAGCCAGCCAGTTCTGGTTTAAGAATTAATCCTACTCCCATAAACACCCTTGCCGCCACCGGAATGCCAATGACGTTGTAAAAAAGTGCAAAAAACATGTTTTGTTTAATCTTGTTCATCGTAGCCTTTGACAGATCAATGGCATTAACGACGTCCCGCAGGTCATTTTTAATAATCACAATCCCACCCGTCTCCATTGCCACGTCCGTGCCACTGCCCATCGCAATCCCTAATTCTGCTTGAGCCAGTGCTGGCGCATCGTTAATTCCATCACCAACCATGGCCACCTTTTTCCCGGATTCTTGGAGTTTGGAAACTTCCTTGGCTTTGTCTTGGGGGAGGACTTCAGCCAAAATGTTGGTTATACCAACCTGAGAAGCAATCGCCTTAGCGGTTCTAGCGTTGTCGCCTGTAATCATCCATACGTCAATTCCCCGTTTCTTCAAAGCCTCAACCGCCTCCCTTGAAGTGTCTTTGACCGTGTCGGCCACCGCCACCGCTCCTAAGATTTCCTTGTCAGTTGACAGGATCATAACCGTCTTGCCTTGTTCCTCCAGTTTCTCGATTTTTCTTTCAATTCGGTCAATTGAAAGATTAACCACGTCAACAATGAGTTTTCTGTTACCAAAGTAATAGTTTGCCTTACTAATTTTTGCCTGAACTCCATAACCTGGAATGGCCTTAAAAAGGTTCACCTCATCCAATTTTATTGACTCCTCCTCGGCGTATTTGCAGATTGCTTCCGCCAAAGGATGTTCCGATTTTTTATCAATACTGGCAGCAATTTTTAATATTTCATCTTCATCAATCGATCCTAATTCGACAACGTCGGTCACTTCAGGCTTTCCCTTTGTCAGTGTGCCCGTCTTATCAAACACGATCGCGTTGATTTTACAGGCGCTTTCTAGCGGCTCGCCACCCTTAACTAATATCCCGTTTTCAGCTCCCTTGCCGGTTCCGACCATAATGGCCGTTGGTGTCGCCAGTCCAAGAGCACAAGGGCAAGCAATCACGATAACCGCCGTAAATGCCATGAGGGCAAACGACAGAGGCGCTCCCAGAATCAGATACCAAACAACAAAAGTAACCGCTGCGATTCCAATAACTCCCGGGACAAAGTATGCCGAAATTCGGTCAGCAAACGCTTGAATCGGCGCCTTTGAACCTTGGGCGTCTTCAACTAGTTTAATGATTTGTGATAAGGTAGTTTCCGAGCCGATTCTGGTGGCCCTAAACTCAAAGCTACCATTCTTATTAATCGTTCCCCCGATAACCAAATCTTCCTCGTGTTTTTCAACCGGCAAGCTTTCCCCCGTAATCATTGATTCGTCAATCGCTGACGAACCCCGGATAATCATTCCGTCAACAGGAACTTTCTCTCCTGGCCGGACTACCACCACGTCATTCTTGACGACTTCGTCAATCAAAATATCGAGAGTTTCACCGTCGCGAATGACCCGGGCCGTTTTTGCCTGCAGCCCCATCAGTTTTTTTATTGCCTCCGAGGTACGGCCTTTCGCTTTAACTTCCAGAAACTTACCTAAAATCACAAATGTGATCAGAAACGCCGCCGTTTCGAAATACAGATCGGGAATTTTCATACCAGCCAAACCAATAAGGGTTCTATTTGTTAACACATAAATGGTAAAATTAATGAAGCTATAAACAAATGCTGTTGATGTTCCAATAGCAATTAATGAGTCCATATTAAAAGTCTTCATTCGTAAAGCAGACCACATCCCTCGATAAAACCCAGACCCAATCACAAATTGAACTGGCGTTGCCAAAATAAGTGAAACTATGCCAATGTATGGAAGCAAAATTTTTCCGCCTGGAAGGAAGGGAAAGAAGTCAAGAAACATGAAATAAATCATTGGGAACGACAAGGCAAAACTGATAAGAAAATTTGTCCATTGACTCTTGATCTCTGCGAACTGGCGAATTCGGTCCGAATCTGCATTCTTACTGTCAGAAAGCTCCGCTTTGTATCCGACCATAGAAACTGCCTTTTTAAGATCTTCAATCTGTGAGACTCCCGAGTCATAAACAACTGTGGCCTTTTCTGCCGCAAAATTAACATGAACTTCGGTTACTCCTGAAACTTTTTTAATCGACCGTTCTATGAGATTGGCGCAAGAAGAACAGTGCATGCCGTAAAGATTGAGATTAACCTTTTGTGTTCCGCCCGAAGAGATAATTGAACTCCCAGATGCTTCGGCCACCGACTTAACGGACTCATCTTGAATTTTCAGTTTTCCCTTAAAGACCACTTGTCCGTTGTCTCCTTTCCCGACGCTTCCTTCAATGGATAGTTCCTTTGGTAAAACCAATTTAATTTGCGGGGCCACTGCCGTAACTTCTGTCAATCGTGCCGCCTCAGAGTTTTTGCTACCAACGATAGATCCGCTGTATCCAGCTTTTTCGATCGCTGCTAAAACTGCTCCGGGATAAGTGTGGCCATTAGTGAATTTTACTGTCCCCAGACCCGACTTATAATCTATCTGGACACTAGAAACTCCCTTTAATGACGAAATCTCCTCTTTAATGAGCATTTCGCACGATTCACAGTGCATTCCCAAAACTTGAAATTCCAATTTGGTCATATTTTTAGCTAATTTGTAATGCCTGATAATTTGTGCCGGCTAGGGCACTATTAACCTCGTCCAAAGTAATTTCTCTGGTCCCGACAATCTCCGCCTGGCCATTTTCTAAATTAACCTGGACGCTAGTCACGCCAGGAATTTGTTGGATTTTCTTGGCCGTCAGTTTCTGACAAGCCTGACAGGAAAGATTAGTTAATTTAATTTTCGTTACCACCTGTTGATTCATATTTTTTACTAGTTAACTAATATCTCTCCGCGCGGGACGCCCATTGCGCACGTAATGGGAAAACTCCCGGTTTTACTGGGTGTAAATTCAAAAACGGCTGTCTTACCCGCCGTCAAAATGTCTACTTTGTCAGTCAAAGAGGGGACCGTGATACTGCCCATACAACCTTGGCCATTTTCTTTTGCCAGCACCTCAAATCGGACCGGTTGTCCCCTCTTCACCGTGAACTTGTTCGGGCGGATGTCATCATTAACCGTAAACGTGGCCTTAATAACTTGTGCCTGCCCTGCCGCCTGTTTTGGATCTGCCTCAGCACTAACCACTGGTTGCGTCTTACGGGCCGCCCCGCCACCACACCCACACCCACCGCTTTTTCCACACGCCCCGCCACCACCGGCAGCTCCAGTCTGAGAGGGTCGGGCTGCTTCGACCACTGGAGCTACCGCGGCACTTTGACTGTCAACCACATTAAATACCCCAGCATACATCCCCATGACACAAGTGAATCTAATCGTGCCAACTTCAGTTGGTGTAAACTCAATCACATTTTCTCCAGGCTCAAGCGTTTTGCGAATGTTCAAAGTTTGGGAGACAATACTAGCGGCACAGGAATGTGCATCCTTAGAAGTAATGATCCAGGCAACAGGAACATTTCTTGTAATTGTGAACGAATTTGGGTTGTAGCCTGAGGAGTCTTGAATCATTCTCACAACCTGCACACCGTTTACAAGACTGACGTTAGGGTCACTGACAGAAGCGGCTGAGACCCCACTTGGGGAGAAGATTGTGTTGACAATTTCCCCTGGGTTAAATCCGGTCAAATTATATCCGTTATTGAGATTAAAAAGTGCCAAAAGAATGACCACCAATCCGGCGGTTCTGAAAAAGAGTCTGGCCGCTGTTCCTTTAACAACTGAAGTTAGTCCGCCAATTCCCAAGAGTCCTGGAGCCGTCCCAATGGCAAATGTTCCCAGTGTCAGAGCTCCCGTTACCGGGTTTCCTGAGCTGATCGCAAAAAGCTGCATCGCTTGTGTAAATCCGCATGGTAAAAAGAAGGTCATCGCCCCGGCAACCATCGAATTTTTGTGACTATATTCCTTTTCGCTCTGTTCCCGAATTCCCAGAAGCCGGCTGATGCTTTTTGGCAAAGTGAAGGTGATTCCGCGAAGAATTGGAAACATCTCAATTAGTTGCGCTCCGAGAAGAAGCATTACTACGCCAACTCCAATTGTTAACAAACCCAAAAATGACGACGAAAGTTGAAAAAACGACCCCAGATATCCAATCAGTCCTCCCAAGACAAAGTATGACCCGATTCTTCCCAGATTAAAAAACAGATGCGGTTTGAATTTTTGGATAGTCGTTGCCCCCGGGTGTTTTTCCGCAAAACGGGCCGATGCCCCTAAAACTAGACCTCCAACCAGGGCCATGCAAGTCGAAACCCCCGCTGTGATCCCAATCAAAAAAACCACCGGCAGGCTATTTAAGTTGTGCGTTGAGGTGAGATTAAGATTGAAAAGTCCCAGGGCCTTGGCCACCAAAAAAAGGTCCGCTACGACAAATACCGCAATCCCAAAATCAATCCAATCACGCGAGTTTGTCGAAATCCAAGTCTTCTCATCTTTCCCCAGGGTGTATCCGGCTTTGACAATTGCCACCCCAACCTGTTTAGGATCAACTTTCTCTTCAAAATAAATCTCTGCCATTCCTGCTTGCTGATTAGCCACTGCCTTCTTGACCCCTGAAACTCGCAGAAGCTCGTCTTCAACCAGAAGCTCACAACTTCGGCAGTGCATGCCCTTGATATAAATTGTGTCTTTTTTCATTTTCTAAACAAAAACCAACTGCATAAGCGTTGGTTCAGGCCAAACTAACCTGTCCACAGGATAATACAAGACCGAAGATTAAGAAGTTGTGAAGATTGAGTGATCAAATTTCCACTAAATTTTTTTCTGCTCTTTTGAGAAGTACCGCGTTAGTAGCGACGATAATTGAGGAGAGGGACATAAACAGGGCAGAAAATTCCGGACGCAGAGTGATACCAAATTTTGGATAAAGTAGGCCAGCGGCGATGGGAATTGCCAAAAGATTGTAGACGCTGGCCCAAACCAAATTTTCTTTCATTTTTCGAACCGTTGCTTTACTTAACCGAATCGCTCGCAAAATATCCAACGGGTCAGATTTCATTAAAACTATCTTTGCCGTTTCAATGGCAACATCTGTTCCTGCCCCAATTGCGATACCAATATCAGCTTGAGCCAGTGCTGGCGCATCGTTAATTCCATCACCAACCATGGCCACAAACTTCTTTTCGCCTTGTAACTTTTTAACATATTTTTCCTTGTCTTCCGGTAACACTCTGGCAAAAAATCTTTCAATACCCACCTCTTGCGCCACTTCTTTAGCTGCTATTTCATTATCTCCGGTAATCATAACCACCTCAAGTCCAATCATCTTCATTTTTTCGACGGCACTTCTAGCTGAAGGTTTAATGGTATCCGCAACCAACATTTTTCCTATTATTTTCTCGCCTTCAAAAACAGTTACTGATGCGTCTGTTTCGTTCCTACCGACAAAATACTCTTTACCATTAATTTTTCCCTTGATACCTCGTCCGGCTAAATTCTCAAAACTTGTTACCGACAACAATCCAATTTTCTCTTCAACTGCCTTATCTAAAATTGCTTTGGCTAATGGATGAGTAGATAGCTTTTCCAAGCTGGCTGCTATTTGTAAAGTTTCATCCCCGATTATCTTCGTCACTTTCGGTTTACCCTCGGTTAACGTTCCGGTTTTGTCCAAAATAACCGCCTGAATTTTTGAAACTTGTTCCAAAGTTGGTGCGTCTTTAATAAGGATATTATGTTTAGCACCAAGTCCCGTACCAACGGCAACGGCAGTTGGTGTGGCAAGTCCCAGTGCATCAGGACAAGCTATAACCGTAGTTGAAATCGCAA
>CAYPLU010000026.1:0-12311 GCA_964411775.1 uncultured Gammaproteobacteria bacterium
TCATCGAAGTTAACACGATAGATACTGATCTCATTGATTGTGTCCCGCGGCAAGGTGTTGGCACCGCTGCAGCTCTTATTCCATTTCTTCAACATGATGATGGCGTCCGAGCTCTCATGGGATCAAACATGCAAGCACAATCTGTCCCTTTAGTTAAAGCCGAGTCCCCAATTGTTGGTACGGGTGTCGAAGCTGAAGTGTCCTCTGCCTTAGGATGGGTTGTTAAAGCCCGTCATGACGGCGAGGTTATCTATGTCGACGGAAACAAGATTATCGTTAAAGTCTCTGATGAAAAATCAAAACAAAAGCTCCAGGAACTAGAAAGCCCTGATGAACGGGTTAAATTAAATGGCGGCCTTGAAACCTATTTCATCACCAAATTCAAAAAAACTGATACTAACGGAACCAGCTATTCTCAAAAACCTTTAGTTAAAATTGGCGACACCGTAAAAGTTGGTGACAATATTATTGACGGGCCCGCTTCTGAAAACGGCGAGCTTGCTCTTGGAACTAACCTCACCATTGCCTATATGCATTACGAAGGCTACGGCTATGAAGATGCCATTATCATTTCCGACCGTTTGGTTCGCGAAGACAAGCTGACCAGTATCCATATTGAAGAATATGAATGCGAAGTTGTTGACACTAAACTTGGCCCGGAAGAATTAACCCGTGACATTCCAAATGTCGGCGAATCTGACCTTGCCAACCTCGATGAAAGTGGTATTGTCGTCATTGGTGCTGAAGTTGGTCCAAACGATATTCTGGTTGGAAAAATTGCCCCAAAGGGAGAAACCGAACTCTCAGCTGAAGAAAGACTTCTTCGAGCCATCTTTGGAGAAAAAGCCCGCGAAGTTCGTGATACTTCCCTTCGAATGCCGCACGGTGAAAGAGGGACTGTCATTGGGGTTAACATTTTAGACAAAGAGCTTGGCGACGAGCTATCTCCCGGAACCAGTAAAATCATCAAAGTCAAAGTTGCCCAGATGCGAAAGGTCTCAATTGGTGACAAAGTTGCCGGACGACACGGAAACAAAGGTGTCATATCACGCATCGTTCCGGTTGCAGACATGCCCTATTTGCCAGACGGAACCCCAATTGATTTCATCATCTCACCACTTTCCGTTATCGGCCGAATGAATCTTGGCCAGCTTTTGGAAGCTCACTTGGGTTGGGCTATGTCTAAATCAAATCAAAAGGTCACTGTTCCTGTCTTTGAGAAGATTTCTGAAGACCTAATTACCGGCGCTTTGAAAGATGCTGGTCTCCCAATTGACGGAAAGACAATCGTTCTTGATGGCAGAACCGGAGAAGCCTTTGATCAAAAGATTGTTGTTGGCACAACCTACATTTTGAAATTAACCCACATGGTCGAAGACAAGATTCACGCTCGATCAACTGGGCCATATTCTCTTGTTACTCAACAGCCACTTGGCGGAAAAGCCCAAATGGGAGGGCAACGAATGGGAGAAATGGAAGTCTGGGCTCTTGAAGCTCATCGAGCTGCCTACACTCTCCAAGAAATGCTCACCATTAAATCTGATGATGTTGTCGGCCGCGCCAAAGCTTTTGAAGCAATCGTCAAGGGAACTGATATCCCCCAATCAACGATTCCGGAATCATTCAAGGTCCTCGTAAAAGAACTCCAAAGTCTTGGTCTCTCAATCACGCCAGTAGGAGCCGTTACCGGAAGTCCAATCCAAACTCCAACAACAACCCAAGTGGCAACTGACGACAAGACCACCACGGCAGACAAACTTGAAGAAGCGGTTAGTGAGGAAACAAAGGAGCTCAAAGAAGTTCTGGAAATGGGTACGGTTGTAACCGAAGCAGACATCAAGGATCCCAGCTTAGAAATTATCGAAGAAAAAGAAACCAGAAAGGGGGGGCAAGAGGAATAAATACTGCTTGACTAGCCAAATCAGTCGAGCTCAAGTATACTTGCAAAACAAAAATGACCTCAAAACCAACTGATTTATTAGCAAACATTGTCGACTTCAAGGGATTAAAGATTTCTTTAGCGTCTCCAGCCGAAGTCATGTCTTGGTCTCATGGTGAGGTCACTAAACCTGAAACCATCAATTACCGGACCCTAAAACCAGAAAAAGACGGACTCTTTTCTGAAAACATTTTCGGACCAACTAAAGATTGGGAATGCTACTGCGGCAAATACAAAAGAATTCGCTACCGAGGTATTATTTGCGACAAATGCGGCGTCGAAGTCACTCTCTCCAAAGTTCGGAGAGAACGTATGGGCCATATTAATTTGGCCGTCCCTGTGGTTCATGTCTGGTATTTCAAAGGGGCTCCTTCAAAATTGTCACTTCTTTTAGATATGTCTCCAAAAGCGCTTGAAAACGTCATCTATTTTGCTTCCTATCTGGTCCTTTCTGTTAATGAGAGCGACCGGGAAAAATCCATCAAGGACCTTGTTAAAACTATGGAAGAGCGCCAAAAAGAACTCGGGGAAAACTACAAAAACCAGATTGAAAAAGAAAAAGCCGAAAGCAAAGAAAAAATTGAGGATCAAAGGAAGAAGATCAAGGACGATAAAACAAAGCTTGAGTTAACCATTTCGGAAATAGAGTTAAATACCAAACAAAAAGTCGCCCGGCTCGAAGATGAGTATGCTCTCGAAAAAAGCCGCCTAGCCGAGATTTACAAAACGCTTTCCGATCTCGTTAAAAGCGTAAAACCATTATCTCAGCTTTCGGAGGAGGAGTTCTTAAAGCTTGATGAATATCACGCCGCCGATTTTCTTGAAGTTGGTATGGGAGCTGAGGCCGTTCTTGAGGTTTTGAAAAAGATTGACTTAGACAAGATGGCTGCTGATCTTCGGGAAATACTTAATGACAGTGTCGGCCAAAAACGCGTCAAGGCTATCAAACAACTTCGAGTTGTTGATGGAATGCGCAAAGCCAACATCCGCCCCGAATGGATGGTCATGGAGATTCTACCGGTTATCCCTCCAGATCTTCGTCCAATGGTTCAACTTTCCGGTGGTCGCTTTGCCACGTCTGATCTCAACGATCTCTACCGCCGAGTGATTAACAGAAACAATCGTTTGAAGCATTTAATTGATCTTGGAGCCCCGGGAATCATCATGAGAAACGAAAAACGAATGCTTCAAGAAGCCGTCGACGGTCTCATTGATGCTTCTCAAAGAACCAGCACCAGGTCAAATGCAATTGAATTGAAAAGCCTCTCGGACATGTTAAAGACCAAGCAAGGACGCTTCCGCCAAAATCTTCTAGGAAAGCGCGTCGACTACTCCGGCCGATCAGTTATTGTGGTTGGCCCACACCTAAAACTTTCTCAATGTGGTCTTCCAAAAGAAATGGCTCTTGAGATGTTTAAGCCCTTTGTTCTTCGAGAATTGATTGCTCGAGGACTTGCTCCAAATGTCCGATCAGCCAAATATGTTTTGGAACGCCGAGCCCCAGAGGTTTTTGACATTTTAGAAGAGATCACCAGAAATCACCCGGTCCTTTTGAATCGTCAGCCAACTTTGCACAAACTCAGTTTCCTCTCTTTCTATCCGGTCTTGATTGAAGGCTCAGCCATCCAGGTTCATCCTCTAGTTTGTGCCGGTTTCAACGCCGATTTTGATGGAGACCAGATGGCTGTTCATGTTCCTCTGAGTCAAATTGCCCGAATGGAAGCGGCTGCCCTTATGAGTGCTGAAAACAATCTCTTAAAACCAAGTGACAGCGGCCCAGAAGCTGTGCCGAAAAAAGAGATGGTTTTGGGAATTTACTATTACACTTCAATTGATGAGCGCCTGCCTCTTCATGTAGGAATTTTTGCCGATCAAGAAGAGGCAATCATGGCCTATCAGCAAAAAATCATTCAATTGCGGCAAAAAGTCAAAGTCATGATGAATAAAAAGATTATTGAAACAACTGTCGGCCGGATTTTGACAAATCAAATGATGCCGCCTCAGGTTGGTTTTGTCAACGACACTCTAAATATCGGTAAAATTAAGGGTCTCATCAATCGAGCCCTCGATATCTGCACGAACCAGGAACTAAGTGAATTTTTGGATAATCTAAAAAACATCGGCTTTGTGGGTTCAATGGATAGTGGTATTTCCTTTGGAATTTTTGACCTTTCAATCGACCCGCAAAAGGACCATATCATTGCCGAAGGTGAAGTCCAAGCCGCTGAATACGAAGACTACTATCACCAAGGCCTCATAACTATTGAAGAAATGCGCCGAAACCAGATTGATGTCTGGATGGCTATTACTGATAGAATTGCTGATTTGACTTGGAGCGCCTATGAGAAAGAAAACCCGGTCAAAGTCATTCAGGATTCTGGGGCAGGGAGAAGCAGTCGCGACAACCTCAAACAAATTTCTGGCATGCGCGGACTCATGTCAGATCCAACCGGGAAAGTTGTTGCTATGCCGACAAAATCAAACTTCCGTGAAGGTTTGTCCGTCTTTGAATACGTCACCGGCACAAGGGGCACGAGAAAAGGTTTGGCTGATACTGCACTTCGAACCGCCGACGCCGGCTATTTGACCCGCCGTCTCATAGACGTTTCCCACGACGCCATTATTCGTATCATTGAGTGCGGTACAAAAAACGGTATTGAGTTAGCACGAACCGACAAAAGAAACGCCAACTTTGGCCTTCGACTCTTGGGAAGAATTCTTGCGGGAGATATCAAGGACGGCAAAAAAATTATTGCCAAAGCCGGCAACGAAATTACCGAAGATATTGTCGCTGAAGTTGAATTAGCCAAGACCCCGGTGGTATTAGTTCGCTCCCCACTTACCTGTCAGGGTCGGTATGGAATTTGCCAGAAGTGCTACGGTCGTGACTTTTCAACCAGAAAGATTGTCGATTTGGGAATGCCAATCGGAGTCATCGCTGCCCAGTCCATTGGTGAACCAGGAACTCAGCTAACCCTTCGAACCAAGCACATGGGGGGTGCGGTCACCCAAGACGTAACTCAAGGTTTGCCCCGTGTCGAAGAACTCTTTGAAGCCCGGTCTCCAAAGACTTTCTCTCCAATTGCCGAAATAGCCGGCAAGGTTGAGATTACTGAAACTCCAGAAGGCAACAAGATTCGTATAAGAAGTGTCGGTGTCAAACCAGTCGAAGAAAGAGAGTATATCGTTCCTTTGACCGCTCAACTAAGTGTCTCCGATGGGGACCTTGTTGCTGCCGGAGTTCAGCTCGCCAGTGGCACTTTGGATATTAAAGATGTCTTGGCCGTTCGCGGGCTGTTTGGCGCCCAGCAATATTTGATTGATGAACTCCAACACGTCTATGAGTCACAAGGGATTCCGATTAACGACAAGCATTTTGAGGTTATCATCAGGCGCATGTCTGACAAGGTTAGAATAGAAAGTCCCGGAGACACCACTTTTCTCCCCGGCGAGTTTGTCGAACGGGTTGCTTTTGAAAGAGAAAACGCTCGGGTTATTTCTCAGGGTGGCGAGCCAGCCGTTGCCCAGGTTACCATTCTTGGCGTCACTCGAGCTTCCCTTTACACTCACTCTTGGCTTTCGGCAGCTTCATTCGAGCGCACCACCGAGGTTTTGACTGATGCCGCCCTTCGCGGAGCAGAGGATCCCTTGATCGGTATGAAAGAAAATGTCATAATTGGCCGCCTCATCCCAACCTCTCCTGAAAGATCGAAGATTGAGGCTTATGACGTGCCTAATTTACCAACAACCTAAACATGCCGACGATCAACCAGCTTATCAAAAAAGGTCGAAAGAAGAAAATTGGCAAATCTAGAACCACCGGACTGGCTAAATTTTTCAATGCTAAAGACCGCGTTATGAAAACAGTTCCCTCACCATTCAAACGAGGGGTTTGCACTATTGTTCGAACCATGACGCCAAGAAAACCAAACTCAGCTCTTCGGAAAGTCGCTCGTGTTCGTCTCTCAAACAAACAAGAAGTGACTGCCTACATTATGGGCATTGGTCACAGCCTGGCCGAGCATTCAATTGTTCTCATCCGTGGCGGTCGTGTTAAAGATCTTCCTGGTGTGAAATACCATATCGTTCGGGGCAAATTCGATGCTGCCGGCGTTGTTGGTCGAAAGCAGTCCCGCAGTAAATATGGCACCAAGGGAGGAGAAAAGGGAGGCGTTATTCCCAAAACCGCTTAAAATCTAAAATATGCCAAGATCAAAAATCATCATCAAAAAACTTGCCCCACTAGACCCAATCTATAACAATCGGTTGGTGACAAAGCTTATCAATAAAACCATGCACGATGGTAAAAAGTCCGCTGCGGCGACTCAAATCTACAAGGCCTTGGAGCTGGTAAAAGGCAAACAAGAAGACGCCGACCCGTCAAAAATTTTAGAGCAGGTAATTAACACCATTGCTCCAAAAATGGAAGTCCGTCCTCGTCGTGTTGGTGGGGCTTCCTATCAGGTTCCAACCGAAGTTCGTGGGGACCGAAAAATTCACCTTGCCCTCAAATGGCTCCTCGACGCTTCAAGATCCCGTTCCAACAAGGAATATCATACCTTCGCCGAAAAATTGGCGGCCGAGATGCAGGATGCCCTGAATGGCCTTGGCAATGCTGTCAAAAAGCGCGACATGGTCCAAAAAATGGCCGAAGCCAACCGAGCATTCGCTCACCTCCGTTGGTAAGAAAAAATCTATGGCTGACGCAAAATCACGAATTTACCCTCTCGATAAAGTCCGAAACATCGGCATCATTGCCCATATTGATGCCGGAAAAACCACAACCACCGAAAGAATTCTTTTCTACACCGGCAAAACCTATAAAATTGGTGACATCGATGAAGGCGATACTCAGATGGACTGGATGCCTCAGGAACGAGAACGCGGTATTACCATTGTTTCTGCCGCTACCACCACTTTCTGGCGCGATCACCGCATTAATCTTATTGATACTCCCGGTCACGTTGACTTTACTGCCGAAGTTGAACGGTCTCTTCGTGTTCTTGACGGTGCTGTTACCATTCTCGATGCTGAGGAAACCGTTCAATCACAAACCGAAACCGTTTGGCGCCAGGCTGACAAATACAAGGTTCCCCGAATTATTTTTGTCAACAAAATTGACAAGCTTGGAGCCGACTTCTTCAAAACCATCGAAGCTGTCAAAGAAAGACTTGGCGTTAAGCCAGCGATCATGGTCATTCCAATTGGGGTTGAGAGCACTTTCAAAGGTGTCTATGACCTTTTGAATGAACACGCCTATATTTGGTTGGGTGATGAACTTGGAGCAAAGTTTGAAGTTGTTGAAGGACTCCCTCCAGAACTTGACCCGGAATTGGTCAAAAAATATCGAAATCAATTGGTTGAACAAATTTGTGAAACCGATGAAGTTCTTCTGGAAAAGTACCTCAATGGGGAAATCCCTTCAACTGAAGAGTTGAAGAAAGCTTTGCGAGCCGGCGTCGTTTCCTATCAACTCGTCCCGATCTACACTGGCACTTCTCTTCGAAACAAAGGTGTTCAGCCACTTTTGGATGCCATTGTTGACTATCTGCCGTCACCTTTGGACCGACCGGCCATAACTGGGACCAATCCAAAAACTGGGGAAGTTGAAGAACGCACCCTGAAAACCGATGCACCTTTTTCCGGACTCGCTTTCAAAGTCCAATTGGATCCACACGTTGGAAAACTCTACTATGTCCGAATCTATTCAGGAACCTTGAAATCCGGCTCCTACATTATGAACGCGACCAAAGGAACCCAAGAGCGTGTCGGCCGACTTCTCCTGATGCATGCCAATCAACGAGAAGACATAAGTGAGGCCTTTGCTGGAGAAATTGTGGCTGTCGTGGGCCTAAAAGACACCCGAACTGGTGACACTCTTTGTGATCCGGATCATCAAATTGTTCTTGAAGGCATCACTTTTGCTGAACCTGTTATTTCTCTCGCCATTGAACCAAAGACAAAAGCCGATCAGGAAAAACTTGGCTATGCTCTTCAAAGATTGATGGAAGAAGACCCGACTTTCCGCGTTCGCAGCAACAAAGAAACTGGTCAAACAATCATCGCCGGCATGGGCGAACTGCATCTTGAAGTTTTGGTCGATCGAATGCGTCGAGAAATGAATGTCGAGGCCTCTGTTGGTGCTCCCCAGGTTGCCTACAAAGAAACCATCAAAAATGAAGCATCAGGCGAAGGGAAATACATTCGTCAAACGGGTGGTCGGGGACAATATGGTCACGCCATGCTCCGGGTTGAACCAAAACCTCGTGGCGAAGGTGTTGAATTTGTAAACGCGGTTAAAGGTGGCGCCATTCCGGCGGACTTTATCCCGTCAGTCGAAAAGGGTGTCAAAGAAGCTTGTTTGAACGGAATTTTGGCGGGCTATCCTTTGACTGACATCAAAATCACTCTCTATGACGGTTCTTTCCATGAAGTTGACTCAAGTGATGTCGCCTTCCAGATTGCCGGATCAATGGCTCTTCAAGATGGCTGCAAAAAAGCGGAACTAATTCTTATCGAGCCGATCATGAAGGTCGAAGTGACCACCCCCGACGAGTTCATGGGTGATGCTATTGGCGATCTTTCCAGTAAGCGCGCTCAAATTATGGGAACCTCCAAAAGAGGCAACGCCACGATCATTGTCGCTTTGGTTCCTTTGTCCGAACTTTCTGGCTATTCGACCAAACTGCGAAGCATTTCTCAAGGCCGCGCCAGCTACTATATGGAACCTTCTCACTACGAAGAAGTCCCCCGAAACATCCAAGAACAAATCGTCACCAAAAAATAATTCGTTGTTTTAAAGTAAATTTTGTGGGACAACGGAGGGATAAAAACAAACTCAACCGCTCTTACCCTGAAAAATATCGGTGGTCTAATCGACCAAAAATTAGATCAAAAACTTATCCCAATCTTTGGTGAATTTGATGGTCTTAAACAACAAATTTCCGACGTCAACGATAATTTAGAAAGCAAAATTGCTGCTCATCGGAAAGAAACTGAAGAAGGCTTCGATACAGTTTTCGATGGATTGGCTAATTTGGGAACAGCCGTTGATAAAAATATTTAACCCCGTCTCAAACGCCTCGAAGATCGAATTTTTGCCCATTAATTGGCTCGAGAACTTTGTCCCCATTGACAGAGATATAGGGAAGTGACAATCTAAACTGGATGAGAAATTTATTCCACCAGATTCTTCCAGTTCGTCGAAGTTTAAAATCTGGTGGAGTCGCCCCGATTGTCTTACTACTTCTCGTAGTTGTATTAGTGGCTTTGCTGGCGTTCGGAAAAAAAGCTGGCCTATTGAATCTCGACTTATTTTCCGGTGACAAAAAAGCCGTTGCTGGAGTCCAGGCACGTTTCGCCACTGCGGTTGATAGTAAGGGTTTTGTCTTCGTCAACAGCCAAAAAACCCTCCCTGGCCTAAGAGGAAACATAGGTGGGCCCTTATCCGGTTTTGGAAAAGGGCTAGTTAATCGACGGGAAAACGGCTCCAACCTAGATGCCGTTTTCAATACCGATCCAGCCAAGGCTATGATTGTCTCAGGTTATGGAGAAGCCATGCAAAGTTTTACCTGTAAAAAAAGCGCTGACCTTGATCAAAGCGACGGTGTAAACGCTCCAGCGGGTAGATGTGCCCCTTGCACTAAGCTGAATAACCTTTGTCCTGATTGTACAAGAGACGCAAGTGGTGCATGCACCGGTGTAAACAAAACTTGTAATTATTGTAACCCCGATTTCTACAATGACCGAAAAACTCCCGCCCAAGCAGGTGGCCAGCAAGACTTACTCGAGGAAATAATGGCCTACCCCAACTATATTGGTAATTACTTTGATGAACCAGGTGGCTGGAAAGATGACCCCCGTCTTTTAGAATTGCCGCAAAGAATAAAAGAAGCCTTCCCCGGAGCCATTATCGCAACCGCAGACAATTTGACTTGCGTAACAAAAAAGCAAAACGGTGTCTGGACGCCCCAATCACAGCTTGCCGGTTCCTCAAGATGCGAGCGTCTTTGGCGCACATTTACAGACCGGACTCTTAATTTTTTCTCTAGCCCAAACGTTGATATTATCGGTGCTGAAAGTGGCTATTGGCCAAAAATGATTCCAGGACGTACGGCTAATGCCTATACCCCTCCAAAAGAAGATGATATCCAGCAGTTAATTGCTGGCATTGAATATTTTCGTCAGGAAGTAAAAGCGCGTACTGGCAAGAAAAAACCAGTCATGGCCATTATGTAGTTGCAAAATATTTTTTTCCAAGATCAGCTGAATTTAATTAGTTATCGACCAAGCTATGATGAAGTTCGATCAATGGTTTATGCGTCGCTTGGGCATCAAGCGCGAGCCATTTCCCAATATGACGGTGGAGAAACATACAAACGAGTAAGTGACGGTGTGATTGTGACAGACCCAGAGTATGCCCGCGTGCACGCCGATCTAAACAGGGTTAAAAGCGAGCTTGAGTCCGAAGGTGTTTTGAATGATTATCTCGATCCCACCATGAAAGGCAATAATGGCAAAGTCTCGTCTAATAGAGACGATGTGGACGTAACCGCCTTCTATACAACAAAAAATTCCGGAGCAATTTCTAATTACTACATTATTGTTACTAGCCTGAATGGAAATGCAAAAATAAACAACGCCACTATTACTATGCCAAAATTAACCAAGAACATCACGGCTAAAGTTATCGGAACAGCTAATACCAGGCCTTTCACCGTCGGCCAAACCGCTTTCAATATTGATTTAAACCCCCACCAGACCAAAGTTTTCCGTTTCTCCTACTCTTCTGCTGAAATAGGAGTGCTGACGAACGGTGTTGATAATTGAGCGGAGAACTTTGCCTAAATTTTGTTCTGGTCATTGGCGTCATTGTCAGATCTTGGAAAATGAGGAGGTGTTCGCTGAGAAGTTGAAAAGACTTGACAAAGATCTTTAATCACTCATATGCTGATAGCGATGGGAAAAATAAAGTTAATCTTTCTCCTTATTGGTCTAGTCATTATCGGCGTCATTCTCTACTCTCGATCAAATCCTCTCACTTTTAAATCTAAAGCTGACCTATTCCCCCCCGTCCTTTCAAGGGTTTCCGCGACTATCGTTCCCGGGGAGACCTTTACGCTGGAGGGTCAATATTTTGGCAATTCCTATACTGGGCAAGCAACCGCCATTTGTTTAAAAGTGGACCTCGGGGAACAATGTGACATGTCAAATGTCTTTGAGGTTTTATCGTGGTCAGACACCTCCATTTCTGCCAAGCTGCGGCTAAATTCTAAAAACTCCAAGCCAATGCTCTGGGGAACCAAAGGCCAGCTATCTGTTATGTTACAAAATAACGATGAACTAGTTGAAAGCAATAAGCAGCCAACGGCTATTATTCCCGTCCTCAACCCTCATATCGACCGGGTAACTTTTCGGGAAAAAAGCCGCATCCTGAAAGTGTTTGGTTCCGACTTTGGATCATATTCTGATCGCGTCTGTTTTGGAAAAAACTACATCAGGTGTGAAAATGGCGCCTTTTTCAAGATCGTATCTTGGACTGATCGTCTTATCAAACTTTACGTTTTGCCAAAAACCAATATTCATACAAAGAATAGCCCCTTATTCATCATCACTGGCGGCTTTGCGACCCGTATCAGTAATTACTTTACGATTTCCGAAGCCGTCTTTAACACTGAACCAACAGAACCGGATTAAAAAATCTCGCTATTTATTTCTCAAGCGTTCTCCCTCGGACGTGGTGTTGATAATTGAGCGGGCAACTAAATTACCTCTTGCACCAAAACCTTATTCCATTAGATTTCCCGAAACGAAAGCGTAAACTGGCTATTGATAAAATATTGTGAGCCAGTTTGGTAAGTGCATAATTTACCACTTGCATGGAAGCGATAGCTTCCATATAATCTCTAATACAAATCCCAATCGGGAAACTCTTTTTTGTCTTGAGACAAAAAGAAGAGTTCATTAAATAATTAAACTTGTAAAAAAAATATGGCAACATATCAAAGAACCAAGCCTCACGTTAACATCGGCACCATTGGCCACGTTGATCACGGAAAAACTACCCTTACTGCTGCTATCGCTACCGTCCTTTCAAAAAAAGGTCTAGCTCAGGCCAAAGGCTACGCTGACATCGATAACGCTCCAGAAGAAAAGGCGCGAGGCGTCACTATCAACATTTCCCACATTGAATACGAAACCGTCAAGCGTCACTATGCCCACATCGACATGCCAGGGCACGCTGATTACATTAAAAACATGATTACCGGAGCCGCCCAAGTTGATGGAGCCATTCTCGTGGTTTCCGCCGCTGACGGCCCAATGGCCCTAACTAAAGATCACTTGCTCCTGGCTACGCAGGTCAGCGTTCCGG
>CAYPLU010000027.1:0-4873 GCA_964411775.1 uncultured Gammaproteobacteria bacterium
GAAGAATTTTGCGAACCAGAGGGGGAAAGAGACTAATTGAACTTCGTGGTAGAGTCGACGATATCATCGTCCTTAATACTCAAAAAATATATGCGCGCCCAATATTAGAAACAGCAGTAGAAGCGGTTAAGGATCTCCTACCGGGCTCACAACCAACGGGGATATTCCAACTGGTTAAGAAAGGCAGTCAAAATATCGTTGTCAGAATCGAAATTAAAAACGCCACAACGCAAATAAAAATGACCGAGAAGCTCAGTAACACATTTACAGAAAAGGTCGTCCATTCAATCAGAACCGTTGCTCGATCAATGAATCTTCCTGAAGAAAGAACTGTCGAGAACCTAGACGTAAAGCTTGAAGTCCTTCCCGAAGACTCAATCGAAAGAACCGGAGCAAGGCAAAAAATCAGGATTGTTTTGAACGAAGATACCTAATAGCTATTCCCCCAGTTTATATCTTCTCCCCCACGCTACTAGTTCGTATTGGCCCATCGTCTCCCCATCTTTAAATGGTACCAACATCATTCGAAAATCCACTTTGTCTCCCGGAGAAATGAGATCGTTTTTAAAATCCTGTCTGGCATACGAGAACACTTTCCCTTCTGTATCCCGAACCCAAGCATAAACGGTAATATCCGTAACCAGGTCCTGAAATGGGTTAACAATACTTCCTGAAACAGTGTAATACTCCACCTTTTTTAGCTCGGGAATTAGTTCGGTCCTCCCGGCGCTTTCCGTTGCTCCGCTGCTACTGGCTTCCGGAGCCGGTTCTGTCACCTGTGGCTGCTGCTGAGTGGCCGTTTTCGTTTCAAACACGCGCCCGCTAATCTTTAGCTGTTCAAACGTAGCCGAGTCAGTGGCACTAACTGGGTTAAGAACTATCTCCAGCCGATCCGACGATTCTGGGGGCGGAACTACAATGTCGTAATATATCTTCTCACCTGGCAGTAAGTCAAAAAATGTGTAATTTGGGGCCAAATCGCCAACTTTTTGGGCAACCACTTTACCATCTTTGTCATAAAACCGGACCACAGAGCTCACTTCAGAAACAATTTTTTGCCCAACATTCAAAACTTCTCCAATGATACGAATTGCCGAAAGTTTTTGAGTTTGTTGGTCAAAAACGGCCAGAAGATTAGCCGACTGAACCGAAAGTCTGGCCTTCCCTATCCCACCCCCAAAATTATTCTCCCCAACCTTCCCAGACACCTTCGGGAGGACCAGTTCGCCATCAATAATTGACGGAGCAAAAACATCTTGGCTCTGTTGCTGGCCAACTCTTGTCGCCGACTTAAACTTTAGTTTCCGGGCAATTGCTTCCTGATAAACCAATCCCAAAATCGCCGCAAACGCAATTAATGCCACCCCAAAAACCCGCAAAACCATCATCTTACGAGCCAACAGAAGTTCCTTAACAGAAGCTCCAGAAAAATTCACAAACCAATCTTAGCAGATTGGAAAACTCACTTCACCCACACGAGCCGGAAGTTATCAAACTTGGCTTGCATAAATGAACCAATCTGGAGATACAGCCTTTTTTACAAGAAAAATCCATCACAAAAATTATTAGCCCTTAACACACTCTAGCCATGTTCTCTGAGACCCAAGGTCTCTAATTAATTCCACTTCCAGTCCCTCTCTTCCCCCAACAAACCTAGGAGGTAATTTATATTTTTCGATGAATAGTGAAACCTGATCATTCCTCGATTTGCGGTTTTCAACAGGTTCTCCAAACAACAATTGCAAGATTGATTGAATAGCAGCTGGAGCAATGTCTAAACTTGCCACCTGCCTCGAGTCAAAATCGCCATCATTTATCAATTCGGTTTCGATGTGGCCAGCCTTAGCAGTATTGTTTGACAATGTTGCATAAGTCAAGATTTTATCTAACTCTTCACTAAATTCCCTTATCATAAAAGCTGTCCGACAAACGCCCACTTCTGCAATTAGACTACTTGCTTCTTCTGCCCCCATAACATCTGACAGACTCCCACTGAGACCAAGTTTCTCTAATAACCCCAGGGGAATATCACGAGCAGTCAGGGAGTGGCCATAGAATTTTTCATAAGCCGTAACTATTCCGGAATTCAGCCATTTTTCCCTTGGAAACAATCTCATTGTTCCCGCATCAACACCAGTAGCTCTCACCTCACGTCCAAAATCAACCGTTGTCAGCCGAGCCCTCATTTTATCAAGAGTATCGTACAGCAAGGCAATGTCTGGATTTTTTTCAATTTGCGGATCCTCTATTGGTTTATAGATCGCGTCGGGAAAATCTCGACTACTTTCTTCTTCAATACCCGGCACATATCGTTTCTCAAGTTTTCTCAAACCGCCGCGAACGGTTATCAGCCCCAAATGAAAGTCTTCTGCTCTTCTAACAATCTCTTTGTCTCCTAAAAAAAGAATATCGCCCGCACTAGGGGAAAACCAATGGGGCAAGCCGCCTGTTGCAAAATAGACATAACTAAGAAGTTCCGCCGTTTTTTCACTCATCATTCTCATCGAATTTTCTTTTTCAGTTTCTGATCCTGAAGCAGCCATCATGTTCCAACCAGTCCCCCTCTCAAAGTTCTGGAAGAAGTTAGCTCGCCAATAAACGGTCCAGCCAAAATCCGGTTGTAACCACGGGGCTTTTCTAGCTGGATTAATCTCACCGGCGGGACAATTTTCTTCGGAAGATAATCGTTCCATCGCTAAAACAGCAACAGGTTGGCTTTCGCCTCCGGATGATAGCTTTAGACCCGCTCGGACCGATGATTTAACTGACTTCTCTGCATATGCAATCGGCATGGGAACCTCACAAGGAAGATTCCTTTCTCGAAAAATCGCCGCCAAATAAGCTAAACAATGATTATCTAACTGAACCTGTCTTTCTGACATCTTTTGGATATGTGCGGTAAACACTGGCGCTAAAGGTGAATCCCGAAACTCTTGGGGATGTTCTGACAAAATCTTTTCCGCTCTTTCTTGGGTCCAATAACCTTTAGAGGTCGCCAGAATTAATTCTATTGTTTTTCCTCCCAACTGAAGTTCCATAAGCATTATGTTCTCAAGCTGACCCTGTTGGACAGCGTTAACTTCTATACCAGTTAATTGCTCAACTTCTAAATTAAAATGTTGACATACTTTTTCCAAAAACACCGGATCGTTTACAGCCAGATAGGCCGCACCGAGAGCTTCGTCTCTTGAAGTAAAGTTTTCAGAAGCCAAATCCCCTTTATCTGTCCTAAGAATCACCGGCAAACCGGATTCCGCCTTTTTGTGAGACACAAAAGTGTTCGGACCTTTGAATTCAACTGATAAGCCCGGAACCATACTAAAACTATATCAGACCTGAAGGTGAAACATGAAGTTATTTAGAAGAGAGCCAACCATCTTCTACTATGAAAAAAGACGAGATGACTATTTCTTCGCCAACTCCTTATCAATTGCCGCTTTAAATTGGGCATAAGGCTGGGCGCCGATGATTGGGGTTGTGCCAACGGCCACACTCGGTGTCGAATTAAATCCGTTTTTATTAGCTTCAGCACTATCCGCTTGGACTTGAGCATCATACTTTTTCCCATCAAGACAAGCGTCAAACTGGCCCTGAGCTAGCCCCACAGCGGTAGCAAACTTCTTCAGATTTTCAATCGAAAACGCTCCCTGATTTTCTCCGCTTTGATGGTCAAACAAGTAATCATGGAATTCCCAAAACTTGTTCTGTTCTTTAGCACAAAGCGCTGCGTTAGCCGCGTCAGTCGATTCCGTCCCCAAAAAAGCCAGGTTCTTATAAACGAATTTCACTTTCCCCGTATCAACATAATCAGTCAAAATTTGTTTATAAACATCCTTGTGAAACCTTTCACAAAACGGGCACTGATAATCAGCAAACTCAACCACCGTTAACTTGGCGTTTGCGTTTCCCCTCACCGGATCATCCTTAGTGACATTAATATTGACTGCTGTTGGGGCTGTTGGCGCCGTCGGAGCGGCAGGGTTTTGAACTCCCGCATCAGCTGTCCCCGGAGCCTGCACACCTTTATTAACGCCCACCCTGCCTTCAAGATACTGAATCTTCACGTACATCCCCCCCATTGCAGCTCCCAAAAGAAAAATTACCACCCCGAGAAGAAGTTGAACTACTGGATTATCTTTAATACTCATAATGGTCCTCATTCTTTCATACAAGAAACGGCTATGTCAACAAGTATCTTGAAACTTCCAGAGCCGCTTGGCAACCATACGCTGCCGCCGTAATAGCCTGCTTATAGTGATGATCATGAACATCCCCGGCCACAAACACCCCCGGCACCGACGTCATCATTTGAAAATCATCTTGAATTTTTTGAACATACCCCTTCGCGTCTAATTCCAGTTGTCCGGCAAAAATTTTGGTGTTTGGCGTGTGACCAATCGCCACAAACACCCCATCAACTACCAGGTCCGACTCCGTGTTATCAATCAGGTTTTTAATCTTTAGCCCCTCGACTTTGTCGTTCCCCAAAATAGCGGTAACTTGACTATTAAGAACCGTTTTAATATTGGGTAATGCTAGTACTCGGTCTTGCATGATTTTACTTGCCCGAAAGGTTTCTCGGCGATGAACAATTATTACTTCCGTAGCAACTTTTGACAAAACCGCCGCCTCCTCCATTGCCGAGTCGCCTCCCCCAATCACGGCCACTTTTTTGCCTTTAAAAAAGAACGCGTCACAGGGTGCACACGACGAAACTCCCCGACCAATAAGTTTTTCTTCCCCGGGAACTGACAACCAAATGGTGTCCGCTCCGGTGGCAATGATGACACTTTTTCCTTCAAACAAATTCCCCTCCCCATCCCACACTGTGAACGGCTTGCCTAAAGAATCCACCTTGTCAACATCAACCAGC
>CAYPLU010000027.1:4883-12032 GCA_964411775.1 uncultured Gammaproteobacteria bacterium
GTTCCGGTCCCAGTATTCCTTGCGGAAACCCGGGGAAATTTTCCACTTCAGTTGTCAGCATGAGTTGTCCTCCCCATTTACTTCCCCCAAGAACTAGAGTCTTAAGATTGTCCCGTGAAGCGTAAATTGAAGCTGTAAGTCCCGCCGGCCCGGAACCAATAACAATTACATCATAAATCATGAGTGGTTTTTATGAGTATATAAGACCAGTGTTTTTTTTCGCACGAGGCCAAATTTTCCGCGCGCAGGATCCGAAGGGAGCGAGCACGAAAAATTTCGGCTGAGTGAGAGGAAAAAACAAATTAAGTAGCCAAAACCTCGTTTATTGCTTTGACTAAGTTTTCTTTCGGTTGATAGCCAACAATCCTCTTCGCCTCTTGGTCATTTTTAAAAATAATAAGAGTCGGAATCGACATAACTCCATATTTAGCCGCCGTTTGTTGATTATTATCAACATCTAGTGACCCGACAATAATCTTCCCCTCCATCTCCGCCGCCAGCTGATCAACGATTGGAGAAATGAGCTTGCATGGCCCACACCAGTCAGCGTAAAAGTCGACAAGAACTGGCACGGTGGCTTTCTTTAACTCTTCATCAAAGTTAGCATCAGAAAAGGTCTGCTTCATTTCATCAAAAACAATATCTTACCTGTGGAAGAAAAACAAGAGAGGTTTAATCAGTCCGCTCCCAACCCTGATCTGGCCTAATACATACAAAAGCCTCAGTCGACTTTGAACCCGCCCCCTCCCACTTGCCCTCAGGAAATTTTCCCGCGCCCCCCCTATTAACATCGATTTCGTGTGTCTGGACTTCACGAGCTGGAAGCAGCACCTCCATCGGAGACCCGTCAACAATCTTCGTACCGTCATCAGACACTCCTTTATAAATCGTGCATAAAATCCTAACCAGCCGAGGAGGTTCAGGTGTCGCTCGCGAAGCCGAACTACTTGAATCGCTCTCCCCACATCCGATCAAAAACGGAAGTACCGCCACGCATAATCCCAAAAAGCACAGCATTCGCCGGTTAACTCCAAAGGATCTTTCCTCTTCTCCAGAATTTCTCATTCTGAGTCCAGATTATATCAGACTATAAGTCTATTTGCAAACTTGTCTGCTGACTGTTCCTATTCCCTAACCTTGCATTGCATCAGCGCCATTTCCATGGCTTTTTCAATCTTAATCACAATCTCTTTTGCTTCCGGAAAACTTACCGTTTGATATTGATCCGGGAAAAAGTGAAAAATCCGGTTCCGCCCGTCTCTCCAAGCTTCCCAAAGCGTGTCCGGCAGTTGTGTCCCCCCGGCACAATACTGCACCAACCGATCATAAACAGACTCTTCGTGCCGTAAATCTTTTTCCAGTTGGGGGTTAAGCGCCTTTCCCACTCGCCACCGGTCGTTTCGATACTGGTGCTCATCAATGGCTCCAATCTGAAACAATAGTCTTTTCAAAAAACCTTCGTACACTTTAGCAAAGGGAAAAATAACAAAGGAGTAGTCATGAAATCCTCCCGAGGCAGATACCAAAAGCCGCTCTCCATCAGTCCAGAGATCATAAAGATCACTTCCCAAAAATCCCTTTAAATTATCTGTCATGTAATAAGTATATAGATGAACCTCTATTTCCCCTAGCCCTAGCCGCCCTTTTCGTTCTCTCCGCATGTAGTAATGATTGCCTGATAGTATAATAAGGAAAATGCGTAATGAAAGTCCTCTTACTGGAAAGGTTGTAGAAAAAACTCCTCACCTTGTTTTTGCGAGCCTAGCGGCGCTAGCAGGCTTTCTTTATCTGGTAGACATCATATTCGCTCGCCCAGATGAAGAAGCTGTAACACCCCCAAAAACGCAACAAACACGACGAGTCGACTCCTTTTGCCCCTTAGGTGTGGGAGTAATAATGGATAGCGGAATCAACAACACTCATCCAGAATTGAGAGGTGGCGTCCAGGTGATGGTCCCAAACCGTAGTCCAAACGCAGAGCTTGCAGCTCTTTGTAAGTAACATGTCAGAATAGTAGCAAGAGAATTTCTGCAAAAAATCCTAATAAATAGAGGTTGTCGCAACCCCAGGTACCCCCTTACCCATACCCTTTAAAGAAATGGTGTTTCCTCCAGTCACCAGTCCCACCCAAAAAGTTTCCCCTCCGATTCGGGTACCTATTCCCGAACCACTTGCTCCAAGTCCTGACGGATAAGCCTCCCACCACTTCTGCGCTCCCCCCTTACCCATTCCACTCACCAGGTGCATTTCCCCTCCGACCGCGATTGGGAATATAGGACTGTATGAATCACCAAATCCTTGGGACGGCAACCCGGCACTTACCACCCGAGAATCATCTTGTGGGGTCCAGTCAGAAATAGACGCTAATCCCGCCGGCAATTCCGGATGGTCATCCCTATCGAGAGTCAGTCGTGCTTGATCACTATCTTCAGATACCTTAAATTTTGGATCCAACACTTCCCAGTTAAGCGGTTCTCCTCCGGAAGAAAAAAGACGAATGCCAACTATGGTAGCTCTATCCTGTATCGGCCCATGCGCCGTAGTTAAAAGGTCAACTTTATTTCCTTCTCCAGTAGCTTCATCGGTCCTTTTGGCAATGACGCCATTAGAGTAAGCAATCCCCCGGGGCCCAAGGTTATATTGGACAATTACTGTATTTTTCAAAATATCCGCCAGTATTTCATTATTTTGTTCGTCAAGTTCACCATAAAAAACAACCTTTTCTCCCCGCAAACGAGCCGCAGCTAATCTTGCCTTCAAATCATTCTGCACAGAATTGTCGATTTCAGTTGACGAGACAGCTGGTTTAGGTAACGTAGCGGCGGAAACATTAGACTCTCGTGCAATCTCTCCTAAGCAACCGGTAAGCAACAATATTGCAATAAGAATTAACGTGGATAATAAATATGGATTTTCGCTTGCTGGCCGCGTAACAGAAACAAGAACTCCTTCAAGATACTTTACCCCGCTTTCTGACTCTTTTTTGGTCTCTTCTCGCCTCATTTTATTTTCGTTATCAATAAACCTAGAATATTAGACGTTAGGATAGTATATCCAGCATCGTTTACTCTTGACTTTTAGATAAAGTAACTTATAATACACTAACGTCCTACTAAGGACATCACCAATGTCCCTCCGCCGCAAAGACATTCTACCACCTGCCATTAAGCACCTGGTTATAGCTGCCGGCCTTACCGCTACCGCCGCATTATTGGGCCCGATCCCACCCGAAGCAGCCATCGCCGCAACGCTAAATCCTAACGCAATTGTAGCGCCCATCACGAAAGACTCCCGCTCTTCTCGTTTACGTCTCAATGAAACTCAGTCTGCAGACGCAGAAAAACAACGACCGATCTATTTGATGAAGTTTAACCCGCCCGCGAAATCTTATCTTCCGGATGGAGTAACTTTCCCCTTCCCAGCTCCCAATCTTGACACCAATTCTCACGGCCGGACAGCCGATACAAGCCAACTGCTCTACCGGATTGGTGATCCCAAATTTACGGGAACCCAATCGCTACAAAATGATGCCCTCCGAAATATTGCTTTCGGCCGCCACTCAGAAAATGACTCTTCCCCCTTTTCAGACACAGAGGCGGAATCCCTCGCACAGGGAATTATGGAAGCTTTAGCCGCCAACCAAGAAGTCAGAGGGAACCAAGATCCTAACGCCCCGCAAGTAGATAATCGAAATTTCCGAAGACGCGATCTAACCGTCTATCACAGCACCGCTAACGGATTCCCGGGAATTGCCGACACGGCGGTAATTATGATTAACCAAGACGCTTTTGGTGACGCCATTATTCTAGGAGGAAATTTCCCCTTTCCCTCGCCAGAAAAACGCGCCGCAACTCTTGCCTACCTTATGGCCATAAACACAAGCTCCTTTACAGATGTTTCCAAACTCGTCCCTACAAAAGATGCGGATGCCCCCGAAATAAATTTGGATGTTCTTCGACTGGGGCTCGCTTACCTAGTCGGCGACCATGCCAGTGGCGGCGGGAGAATTGCAAGCGATACTGAGTACCAATTAGCCAATACTAACGACCTTAGTAACCGCCGTTTTCACAGCGACACCGATGAGTATTTGCGTCTCGCCGCAAAGTTCTGGAAACGAACCGAAACTGCCGCTCCAGGCACTATTAACAAAGTGGAATGGGCCGTCCAAAAATCTATTGAGCAAAAAAGAGCCGCTAATCCAGATGGAAATTTCAATGCTCCGGTAGAAATTGACGTGGAAGTAATTTACGATGCATTTCAAGAAGCCTTTGAAAACTCTGGAATAAATGCTGACGAATGGTTAAAATCTAACCACGTTTTGCAGCTGAAATAAACAGCCACTACCATTTAGCCGGCTGCCACTCCACCATCAAAAGGATCAAACTCTTGATTTTAAAACCTAGACAACCTACTCTAGATTGAGTAACTAATTCATGAAGCTGGTAAAGATCCTTTTATTAGTCGCTCCTATTCTGGTAATTTTTGCTTTTAAGTTTTCTCCCTCTGTCTACGCCAGGTGTTACAGCACCACTTGTTTTTCACCATACTGCATAAGCGGAAATTCATGTAGCTATAGCTGTCAACCAGACTCACAAATTGGACAATACGGCGCTGTCGAAGAGTGCGTAAATGGACCGGAGCCAAACCCGTCTTGTCCAAGTGGCTATGCTCAAACCGATTGTTATACGCCGTGCGATTCCGGCCAGGAAGCCAAAGCCATTTGCGGTGAAGCAACCTGTCACGGGCAAAATCAAACTTGCGCCGTCAACACCGATTGTTGTGCCGGCTTTTCCTGTAATGGTGGGGTTTGCGCCGGAGCCTGTAGCGGCAGCGAGCCAGACAGTCTTACTTGTACGACAAACGGGGGCACTTGGACTTTAGCTACAGAAAATACTACCTGCTCTCCTAGTGTTAGAAAACTCACTAACGGCCAATACTGCATTTCAGCTGGAGGTATTTTTGGCTGGTGCAATGTTAATGGCTGTCAAACCCATAAACCTTCCCCGTTAACTTGTCCCATTGTAAATAATAGTGGCTGTGCCGCCAATGGCTGTGTGTATATAAACGACTCTAGTATTCAAAATATATCCTGTAGTTATTGTGCCTGTCCAGGCGGTGCCCCATCCGGATGCACCAATTGGACCCTAACGACGTATCTGGGCTATGGCAACACTGCCGCCGCACAAACAAATATTAATAACGGTAGCTGTACCGGCAGCACCGGTATAAGCTGGTATAGTAGCTCTTCCGTCAATATTCCTGCTTTAGTCGGAAACGCTTCCTCATCAACTACCGTAAGGAAAATCTGCACTTACGCCGATTCGCCTAGTCTAAATAGTTTAAGTATCGTCGATACCACCAATAACGTCACCATTGCTTCTGGAGCTACCGACAGCCAAAAATTTAGCTACAACATTAGCCCTCTTAAAAGTTCCAATCCGGGAGATATCGTTACTATTACCGGTAGCCGCGTCGCCAGCGGCGGTTACTGTGCAAAAAGTGACAATATCGCTTTTTGTGCCAGTAATCCTCCTTCACAAGCCGCAAATGGATATCCAAACGGCGATTATCTAAATTCTACCCCTACTCAAGCCGCTCCCCAAATTGACAGCCAAGCTTCAGCCTCCATTAACAGTCGCAGTGAACCTTTGACCTGGACGCATACCGTTGATGACAATACCAACGGGTTATTACTCGTAGGCATCTCTTATCGGGGCAATCCAAATCCAAATGGAGATTGTTCTCCGGATTGTAAAATATTCGAAAACAGTATCGACGATGGCGACACGGATGATTATGTGAAAGGTGTGACTTTTACCCGACCTAACGGTGTCATTAAAGACTTGACTCGGGTTCCGGGAAGCCATTCCCAATTTATCCAGGGTACCAACCGCGGCGGCAAAAGACATACTGTCCTGTTTTACTATCTCGCCCCTCCAAATGAAGCTCTAAAAATAAATGTTACTTGGAAAGGCGCTTTCCCTGATCCTACCGAGTCAGTTGGTGGTTCAGTTTCCTATACCGAAGCTCTCCAGGGTATCAACCCAACCACTGGCGTCCCGTATGCCTTCGCCCAAATCCTAAAAAACAAAGGAGTCACCTCCACTTGTACGAATGGTGTTTGCCCCGGAGAACCGACGATCTCTCTTCCAAATGCCAATATTTCCCAAACCGCCGTTGCTATAATTGCCGGTCAAACAGATAGCAATAACCAAAACCCACCCAGTCTCCAAAGTGGTCCCCGGTCTAGATGGCGCCGCATGACTGCAGACAGAAATATTTACGGTCAGGGGGCAGAGCTAATTAGCTCTTCAAAAACGGGAGCCACCATCAAGTTCGATTGGATATATGGATATTCCTCTGCCTCTTGGGCTATTTCCAGTGTTCTTCTAAACCCGGCCATTTCTCGTTTTCCTGGCTCTCTCTATTGGCAAAATCCAAGCTGGGGTAATGTTTGTGGTGGCGGAAATAAACACAATTACGTCTATATTCTTCGTTCCGACGGAACGCCAATTAGTCCTACCGACGGTACTGACACTAGTCGTGCAAGTGAGCTTAATGTTAGTACTAATCCAAATATCAATTTCAATCCCAGAAACGAAACGTCATATACCTGGTACGTTGAAACTAGTAATCTCTCGGGCGGAACACTCGCCAACGACCCAAATCGGGTAAGGAGCCCCCAATGGTCGTTCAAAATTCAAGCAGGGGCAAATCTCACGGCCACTCCCTCAGCCGTCATTCAAGCTGGCTCCACCGCCTCCACAACCTTTCGAATCACTAATACCGGTGGCACTGTCATTAGTAATGCGTATGCCAGTTTCAAGGATGGGAATGGTAATACTTACGGTCCGTACGGCCCCCTCTGCCCGACAGGAGTATCTCCCTGTCAACTAAATCCCTGGATCTACGTTAATCAGGCAGTAAGTTTTCCCTTGCCGCCACCGGGAACCTACGCCTCCCAAGCAATTGCCGACCCCAACAATGCCATTGTCGAAACTGATGAAACTGCCGCTGATAACCAGCCGACTTTAAATTATACCGTTCCCCCTCGTCCCGCCTTCTTCCAATCCACCGGTGGAGGCATTACCTCTTTAGGAACCATTACTTCAACTCTTCCTTCAATTAGTGACGCTCTTTCCAAAAACA
>CAYPLU010000028.1:0-11821 GCA_964411775.1 uncultured Gammaproteobacteria bacterium
CGTGATTTAGACAAGCCCTTCCTGATGCCCGTTGAAGACGTCTTTTCGATCAAAGGCCGAGGGACAGTCGTTACCGGAAGGATCGAGCGAGGAGTAGTCAAGGTCAATGAAGAAATCGAAATCATTGGCCTCAAACCGACTCAAAAGTCCGTTGTGACTGGAATTGAAATGTTCCACAAGCAATTAGAGACTGGAGAAGCCGGAGACAACGCCGGGGTTCTTCTCCGAGGCATTGAAAAAGATCAGGTCGAAAGGGGACAAGTGCTTGCCAAGCCTGGCTCAATTACCCCTCATACAGAGTTTGAGGCAGAGGTCTACATCCTCTCAAAAGAAGAGGGCGGGCGCCACACACCTTTCTTTAGTGGCTACCGACCACAGTTCTATATCCGAACAACTGATGTGACTGGAGAAGTAACCTTAGCTGCTGGGGTTGAGATGGTCATGCCCGGCGACAACGCCAAGATGAAAATCAAGCTCATTCAACCGGTTGCCATCGAAGACGGCATGCGCTTTGCCATTCGCGAAGGTGGACACACCGTCGGAGCTGGAGTGGTGAGTAAGATCATCGCTTAATTTTTGCAGACAAATTGCTTACAAAATCCCGACTCAGTCGGGATTTAGTGGTACTTTTAAATACTGTATCAGTTTGATACAATTACGGCAGTTGGGAGCCCTTTAATAACTTAAATGCCTAAAGGTAGAATCCGAGTACGTTTAAAAGCCTATGACGGTAGAGTGCTTGACTCTACCTGTCAAATCATTCTCGACGCCGCCATTCGAACTGGCGCCAGCGTCGTCGGCCCCGTTCCTCTTCCCACAGACTCCTCCATGATCACGGTTAACCAAGGCCCCTTCATCGACAAGAATTCCCAAGAACACTTCTGGATCAAGATTCACAAGCGCTTAATTGACATCGTTGAGCCAACAGACAAAACCATTGACGCTCTCATGCACCTGGACCTCCCAGCCGGTGTGGACATTGAGATAAAGATGTAATTGTGCTAGAATAGGCAGAATGTTATTGAGCCCTAAACTCACTAACTCGCGTTAGTCGGAAGTAGGGGGAAAATCTCGAGGTGAGATTAAAGCCCTATCCGGGCTTTTTTTGTGTTTAAAACCATGAACACTTTCTACGGAATCAAAGGTGATCAATCACAGGGCTTCGATGCCCGCGGTAATCGAGTTCCTTTGACCTGGGTCAAGGTTGAACCAATGACCGTAATTGGCATTAAAACTCAGCAAAAGGACAATTACTCCGCCCTCAAAGTCACCCTCGGCTCCAAGAAAAACCTCACCAAACCCCTCCAAGGCCTTCTAAAAAACCTTACCGACAAAATCTCTCCCCAATTTTTCCGAGAAGTAAAAATTAATGAAGAAGAAGCAAAAAATCCAGGCGACAAAATAAATGTCGCCGATATTTTTTCTGAGGGAGACAAAGTCAAGGTTCGTGGCACTTCAAAAGGAAAAGGCTTTGCTGGTGTGGTTAAGCGCCATGGATTTAAAGGCGGCCCCATGACCCACGGTCAATCAACCAAGCAGCGCCATGGTGGTTCCATCGGTCAAACAACTACCCCAGGGCGAGTCTATCGTGGAAAAAGAATGGCTGGCCACATGGGAAATGTTGCGGTAACAGTAAAGAATCTGAAGGTTTTCTCCGTTAAATCTGAAGAAAATCTTTTAGCGATTACGGGTCTTATCCCTGGAAGTGTCGGTTCCCTAGTTACTATTACCAAAGAGTAATGATTAAAGTTGTCAACTCACCAGATTTTCCAAAAGAAATTTTCAAAGTTTCGGTAAAACCAGAACTTCTCTCTCAAGCCGTTCGGGTTCATCTGGCTAACCAGCGCCAAGGAAACCAAAGCGCTCTGACAAGAGCCGAAATTAGCCGGACAAGGAAAAAGCTTTACAAGCAAAAAGGGACCGGTGGAGCACGCCATGGCGATAGGAAAGCCCCAATTTTCGTTGGTGGTGGTATCACTTTTGCTCCGAAACCGCGTGACCATGGTTTGTCACTTTCAAAAGAAATGCGTCGAAGATCAATTAAAGGTGCTCTTTCTCAAAAGCTCAAAGACAAAAGCGTTTTTGTTGTTTCTGGATTCCAGTCGTTAACGGGAAAAACTAATGAACTGGCAAAATTCCTTAAAACTCTCGATGTCAACGAAGCCTCAACTTTTATTATCACTGATGAGGCAAGACCAAATATTTACCGCGCTGGCCAAAACATCGCCAATGTGACTGTCATGCCGGCAAACCTCATTAATGCTTACGAAACTCTAAAGGCCAAAAAAATTGTCTTGATGGAAGAAGCCTTTTCCACTCTTGAAAAATTCCTTACTAAAAACACTGAAAAAGAAACTGTTAAGCCAGTAGTAAAGGCTGTTAAAACAAAAGTCGTTAAACCGACCCCTAAGAAAATCGCTGTTAAAAAAGTAGCCGTTAAAAAATCATAACCATGAATTCAATTATTATCCGACCTGTCATCACTGAAAAATCAATGCGTGAAGCTACTCTTGGTAAATTCACCTTTGAGGTTCTAAAAACCGCCAACAAAGTCGAAATCGCTGAAGCAGTTGCCAAAACATTTAATGTTAAACCAACCGCTGTTCAAACAATGGTTGTCCCGTCAAGACAAAAAAGAACTTACAAAAGTCGTAAAACCAGTATCCTTTCATCTTGGAAAAAAGCCATTGTGACTTTATCAAAAGGCCAAACCATCGACCTTTTCGATATTACCCAAGAAGTAAATAACACCAAATAAATAAAATGTTAAAGAAATTTAGAGGAACTATGAATAGACGCTTTATGACCGGGATCGATCATAAAGCTACCCTAACCGGGACTCCCCCTGAAAAATCTTTGTTGGAGCTTCTCCCAAAGACTTCAGGAAGAGATGCCCACGGTCATATCAGTTCCCGTCACCGCGGTGGACGAGAAAAGAGATTCTATCGATTAGTTGATTTCAAGCGGGACAAGTTTGATGTTGTGGGAACCGTTCATTCAATCGAATACGACCCAAACCGAAGCGCCAATTTAGCCCTTATTTACTATTCTGACGGCGAAAAACGCTACATTCTTCACCCGGAAGGTGTAAAAGTCGGTGACAAAGTCGTTTCCAAGCGATCGGGAGGCGAGGCTCGTGTCGGGAACAGTTTACCATTAGGACAGATGCCAATAGGCACTGTTATCCACAACATTGAATTGGTGTCTGGAAAAGGTGGCATCATCGTCAGAGGGGCTGGCACATCTGCTACCATTCTTGCCAATGAGGGAGATTATGTTACTATTAAGCTTCCTTCCGGCGAAACACGCCTCATCCATCGGGATTGTTTTGCCTCCGTCGGGGTTGTTGGAAACATAGACTGGAAAAACGTTTTTGTCGGAAAAGCAGGCCGAAGTCGACATATGGGCATTCGCCCGCGTGTCCGAGGAACAGCTCAAAATCCCCCCACTCACCCTCACGGTTGTGGTGAAGGTCGATCCGGAGAGTGCCTAAAACAGCCAAAAACTCCCTAGGGCAAACCAGCTCGCGGCCTGAGAACCAGAGACAAGGCTAAACACAGCAATAAATATATTGTAGAAAGACACAAAAGAAAAAAGGCATAATAAATTTTTTAAATAACTAGGCCGTAGGCCTAAATAAATATGTCACGATCAAGCAAAAAAGGACCATACGTTGACCCAAAACTTTTAATTAAAGTCAACAAAGCGAAGGCTTCTGGTGACAAGACCGCGATCAAAACGTGGGCTCGTCACAGTCAAATCTCACCAGATTTTGTCGGAATGACGATTGGAGTTCATAATGGCCGCGTTCATGTGCCGGTATACATTACCGAATCAATGGTCGGTCACCGTCTCGGTGAATTCGCGGTCACAAGAACTTTCCGGTCCCATGGTCGAATTGTTGCCCGTATTGTTAGTAAAACATAAAAAATATGCAATTTGTTGCCCAGTCAAAAAATGTTCGTCTCACCCCCCGGAAAGTCCGGATGGTGGCTGACTTTGTTCGCGGAAAGTCCGTCCCGGAAGCCTTACAAAAATTGGCCTTTTTGACCAAAAGTGCTGCTCAACCGACGTTGAAAACTTTGGAATCCGCCATTGCCAATGCCGTGAACAACGCCAAGATAGAAGCAAGCTCTTTAATTTTGAAAAACATTATTATCGACGAAGGCCGAATCATTATGAGGAAGATGGATAATTCTCACGGGTATCGATTTGGCCGAGGTATCATCACCAAAAAAACCAGTCATATAAAGGTTGTTTTGGCAACAAAAGAAAAAGTTAAAAACTAAAAAATATGGGAAACAAAATTCATCCAATCGCGTTCAGACTCGGACCACTTTACACCTGGACGTCCCGTTGGTTCTCAAACAAGAAAAACTATAAAGAGCTTTTAGGGCAAGATGTCAAAATCCGCAAAGCCTTAATGGCAAAATTAAAAACTGCCGGTGTTGCCAGAGTAGAAATCGAAAGATCCATCAACCGAATTGGTATTGTTGTTCATGTCAGTCGTCCGGGGGTCGTCATCGGCCGAGGCGGTCAAGGGATGGAAGATCTGAAGAAATATTTGACTAAGGATCTCCTGAAAATTAAGGCCGACGAGAAAAACGCTCCAAAAGTTGATCTCAAGGTCGAGCCGGTTAAAGAACCTACCCTCGATGCCTATTTGGTCGCAGTTAACATTGCTGACCAGCTTAGCAGGCGCCTTCCGGCCAAAAGAGTCCTTCGACAGGTTGTCGAAAAAACTATGGCTGCTGGAGCCAAAGGAGTCAAAATTCGTCTTGGAGGCCGAATTAATGGCGCCGAAATTGCCAGAGTTGAGAAAAAATCTGACGGGATGGTTCCTTTGTCTTCAATCAAGGAACGGATTGATTTTGCCACCGTTCCAGCCTATACCAGATCCGGCTATGTTGGTGTCAAAGTTTGGATCTGTCTTAAACCTGAAACCGAGCAAGGAAAAAGTTCCATGCAAGCCAGTGCCCAAATGGCCCAAAGTTCAACTCATTCTCAAATGCAACAACCGTTAATTAATGGGTCAACAAACTAACTATGCCGCTTTTAGTACCAAAACGAGTCAAATATCGGCGTACTTTCAAGGGCCAACGCCCCGGAAATGCCACTCGCGGAAACGTGCTTTCCTTTGGCGAATTCGGCATTTTGGCTTTAACTCGTGGTTGGGTTAGCTCTCGGCAGATTGAATCGGCTCGAAAAACTTTGACCCACTATACATCAAAAGGCGGCCGTGTTTGGATCAGGATTTTTCCTGACAAGCCAATCACCAAAAAACCCTTAGACGTCAAAATGGGGGGCGGAAAAGGCGAGCTAGAAGAATATGTGGCCGTGGTTCGCCCGGGCCTGGTTCTTTTCGAAATGAGCGGCATACCAGAAGACTCGGCCAAAGAGGCCATTCGGCGGGCCGGTCACAAATTATCAGTCAGAACCCAGTTCATTACGAAGTAATTAAAAACGAATAAAAAATGAAACAAAAAGAGTTAAAAAACCTAGCATCAAAATCAATTACCGAATTAGAAAAATTTGCTGCTGATTTAGAAAAACAATCAGCTTCTCTTTCCATGCAGCTAAAAAGTCGAAAATTAAAAAATACCAACGCCGTAAAAAATCTCAAAAAAAGTATTGCTCGAGTAAAAACATTTATTTATAAAAAATAATTATGCAAACACTAATCGGAAAAGTCGTTTCGAATAAAACACCCCAGACTTTGACGGTTGTGTTTTCCTATACGACTAAACACAAGAAATATAAAAAGATCCTTAAAAAAGAAACCAGAATGCTTGTCCATAATGAGCTTGAAGAAGTGAAAGAGGGAGACCAAGTGAAATGTGTCAAGTGTCGCCCCTTTAGCAAAAACAAGCATTTCCAAACCATCGAAATTATCAATTCTAAGTCAAAGTCCAAGTAATTATTAATTGTAAATTCTAAATTTTAAATTAAAAAAATGATCCAAAGACGAACAATTTTAAAAGTCGCTGATAACACCGGGGCCCACAAGCTTCGCGTGATTCATCTCTACGGCGGGTCAACCAGGAAAATGTCCTATGTGGGTGACATTGTCCGTGCAGTTGTTGACAGAGCCGATCCAAACGGTATGGTCAAAGACTCGCAAATGGTCTTTGTGGTCATTGTCCGAGTTCACAAAGAACAGCGTCGCGCCGACGGCAGCTATATTCGCTTTGACGATAACGCCGGAGTGATTATTAACAGCCGCGACAATTTCGATCCCATTGGGACGCGCGTTTTTGGCCCGGTAGCCCGCGAACTCAAGGACAAAGGATTCACCAAAATATTATCCATGGCCAGTGAAGTACTTTAGACCAAATGTCTAAAGTATCCCGAGTTTACGAAGGGATCTAATAAGAAATATGAAAATAAAAAAAGGCGACAAAGTAAAAATTATCAGTGGCAAAGATTCTGGTAAAACCGGGTCGGTTGAAAAAACCCTTGCCAAAGCAGGAAGTGTTCTCATCCCTGGTCTTAATGTCTACAAAAGACACACCAAGGCGAGATCTGAAGATCAAAAAGGATCAATTCAAGAAATCTCAAGACCCTTACCGATTTCAAACGTCGTTCTGATTTGTCCAAAGTGCAAAGAAGCAACCCGAATTGGTTTCAAAGTAACGGCAAAAGACAAAGTCCGTATTTGCAAAAAATGCCAACAGGAAATTTAAATATTCTAAAACCAAGAAGATAAATTTGTATATTCGTATATTAAAAAAGATTCGTATATTCGTGAATACTCTATGAACTTACAAGAAAAATATCAGACAGAAATTAAGTCCCAACTCCAAAAAGAGTTAGGAGTAACCAATGTTATGGCCGTGCCAAAATTACTAAAAGTTGTTGTCAGTGTCAGTACCAAAGAAGCCTTAACCGAAAAAAAGGTCCTTGATATTGTTTCTGAGCAACTGGCCCAGATTACTGGCCAAAAACCAATTATTAAAAACGCCAAGAAATCAGTGGCAGCTTTTAAATTACGAGAAGGCCAACCTATTGGTGTGGTCGTTACCCTTAGATCAAAAAAAATGTATGAATTTATCGAAAAAATGATTCGGATTGTTTTCCCAAGAGTTCGTGATTTCCGTGGCGTTCCGGCAAACAGCTTTGATGGCAAGGGCAACTATTCCATTGGATTTCGGGAACAAATCGTTTTCCCAGAGATTGAATACAGCAAAATTGATAAAATACGCGGACTCGAAGTGACAATTGTCACATCAGCCCGCTCTGATAAAGAAGGCAGAGCATTACTTAAGGCACTCGGAATGCCGTTTGTCAAAGATTAAATGGCCAGAAAAGCATCTGTAATTAAAGCTAATAGCAAATTAAAATTTTCGGTTCGTCAAAAGAACCGCTGTCAGCTTTGTGGTCGCAGTCGTAGTTATATACGCCGTTTCGGTTTATGCCGGCTTTGTTTTCGTGAGCTGGCTCATAAAGGCGAACTGCCAGGAGTAGTGAGGGCAACATGGTAACAGATCCAATTTCAGACATGCTAACTAGAATTAAAAATGGCTACGGTGCCAGGAAACAAACCGTAGAGTTCCCATGGTCAAAGATCAAAGAAACAATTTCCGAGGTCTTGTCTAAAAATGGTTACGTTGATGCTGCCGAAACAAAAATTATTGATGGTCTAAAAACCGTTTCCGTTACTTTAAAATATGACGGCAAGAAACCGGCTCTTACTGACCTTCGTCGCATTAGCCGGCCAAGTTTGCGAGTCTATACTAATAAGACGAGCATTCCGAAAGTCCTTGGTGGTCTAGGTATGGCAATAATCTCTACGCCAAAAGGTGTGATGACCGATAAGCAGGCAAGAAAACAAAGTATTGGCGGTGAAGTAATCTGTGAAATTTGGTAATTAAAAAAATGTCAAGAATTGGTAAAAAACCAGTAAAAATTCCTGAAGGTGTGACCATCAAACATGATGGAAACAGTTTCGCTGTTGTTGGCCCAAAGGGTGAACTTTCTTTTACCTTTAGGCCCGAGGTTAAAATTGTTCAAGAAGGAAACAATCTCATCGTTGAAAGAGTCTCTGAAACACCAAAAGGAAAGTCCCTTCACGGTTTATCAAGAACTCTTTTGGAAAACATGCTTGTTGGTGTCTCAACTGGCTGGAATAAGGGACTTGAGCTAATTGGAGTTGGCTACAGGGTTTCCCTTGAAGGAACCACTCTTGTTTTAAACGTCGGTTTTTCAGTTCCGGTAAAATTCCCGGCCCCGGCAGGGATCACTTTCGAGATTTTTGAAAACACCAAGGTCAATATTAAAGGCATTGACAAGCAACTCATCGGTGAAACCGCTGCCCAAATCAGGCGCATTCGCCCCCCGGAGCCCTACAAGGGCAAAGGCATTCGTTATATTGGCGAAGTTGTTCGCCGAAAACCCGGTAAAGCGGCCAAGGCTGCCGGTGCCGGAGCTAAGTAAAAATATGAACAAACGTAATCAACGACGTGCTAAAACAAAAATCACTCTAAAAGGCACAAGCAGCCGTCCAAGGCTTGTGGTTTTTCGTTCCAATAGATACCTTTATGGACAACTCATTGATGATGCTAAAGGAGCAACTCTTTTATCGGTCAATAAAGAGGTTGACCCAAAAGTTGCCGGAAAAAATCTTGCACAAGAGGCCCTCAAGAAAAAAATCGAGACCATCATTTTTGACAGGGCCGGTTATAGATATCATGGTCGGGTAAAAGCATTTGCCGAAAGTGTCAGAGCCGCCGGCCTTAAATTTTAAAATAATATGTTTCAGCCTAGACCAAAAAACGACAATTTTTATCAGCACGAGGTAAAAGAGTTCGAAGAAAAAATCGTTCAGGTTAATCGTGTTTCCAAAAAAACCACCGGCGGAAACAAAATTGGCTTTAGTGTTCTTGTTGTTATCGGCGACAAAAAAGGCCAAGTTTCCGTAGGTCTTGGACAGGCCCCTGAGGTTCAAAGCGCTGTTCGAAAAGCCGTCAATTACGCAAAAAAACATTTAATCCGGGTGCCAATGCGAGGGACAACTATCCCCCACGAAGTCCGCGTCAAGGTTGGTGCTGCCAAAATCATGCTAAAACCGGCTCCTCCCGGGTCAGGTGTTATTGCTGGCGGAGCCGTTCGGGCAGTTGTTGAGGCCGCCGGTATTCGGGATATCAGTAGCAAAGTTCTTGGAACCAACAATCAAGCCAACAATGTTTATGCCACCCTTGAAGCCCTAAACCGGCTTCGAAAACCAAAGGTAGCTATTTTGCCAACGTCCAGCCAAGTTGCTCAAGAAGCAACCGGGGAAGTTAAAGTCAAAAAGCAAAACGCAAAAGTCAAAAATTCAAGTAAAAATTAGAATATGAACCTTTCATCATTGCCAAGAATCGTTACTAAATCACTTCGGCGAGTGGGGCGCGGTCATGGCAGCGGTCGAGTCAAAACATCCGGCCGAGGGACCAAGGGTCAAAAAGCCCGCGAAAACATTAAGCTGACCTTTGCCGGATCATCTCTTCAGGCTTCTTGGCTAAAAAGATTGCCACTTGGTCGCGGGAAGGGAAAGAACAAATCCCATGCTGTAAAAATCGTTAGCGTTGACGTTAAGTTTCTTAACACTCTCAAAAACAACTCCGAAGTCACTCTCGATGCTTTAAAAAAGGCTCATTTAGTTAAACCTCGGACCCGCTTTGTCAAAATTCTTGGTAACGGAAAACTTGACGTCACCTTAACTGTCAAACTTCCTTCTTCCGAGGGTGCCAAAAAGCAAATCGAAAAAGCCGGAGGTTCAGTTGTCTCAGAATAACTTCTAGAAGAACGGATTTTTTGGTAAAAAATCCTGCTTCAATATCCCAAATTGAATGAACCCCGATAAAATTAGTGTGTAAATACCTGTAATTATTAGATCCTTAACAAACGCTCTTTTTCCATACACTGAGTTATCTCCCTTAAGAATTTTTTGTCCCCCTTTTTGAAGGAGAATCATTCCAAGAATGTTCGTTCCCCAATATGCTAGAACAAAGGCGGGTAAAAATAATCCCGAAACTAGTCTTCCAACGAGCCATGCCAGCGCATAGGCTATTGGAACGTTTATTATAAGATCATTCCACCAGGAAAAAGGAGATAACATAAAACCTACAAGAGCAATAATTCCGCCTTTTCCAAACCGTGAAATGTGTTTTTTCATTACCATTACAGAGTATCATGAGCTAAGGGTAGAGGTAGCCTCTTTTAATAGAAGAAAGGTTTCTATCGGAGAGAAATCAACCATGCCTTTTGATGAAGGCATGTAGGACAATCCCAACTGAAACTGGCAGGTTAAGGGAATCAACTTTATCTGACTGGTTAATCCTTACCGTGTTCCCCAATTTTTTTAGTTCACTAGGAATTCCTGCCCCTTCTGTTCCAAAAACAAGTGCTGCCGGTTGTTCAAACTTTATATCACTTATTTCCGTCCTGCCGTCAGGAGTAAAAGTATAAAAAGCTCGGGAAAATTTTTTTATATAGCTATCAAATGATTCAAAGATTGAAATGTTAATTTGAAAAATCGCCCCCATCGAAGCTCTGACCACTTTTGGATCAAAATAATCAACCGCAGGCTTAATTATCACAAGATTTTCCACATCAAAAGCCAAAGCCGTTCTCATAATTGTTCCCAAATTACCTGCATCTGATGGATTAACTAGAACAAGATGTGACCGTTTCCCATTTACAGGGTTTTCAAATTTTTTAAAGGTCGCTACCACATAGGCATTTTGTTTTCCAGAAATTTCCTCCACCAACCGGTTGTTAAGAGTTACGTTTATTCCTAACGAACTGGTCAATCTTTTTATTTTTTCAACGCCTTCATTTATCTCACCACCAGAGCTAATAAAAACTTCTAAGACATCCTGGGGTCTTTTCTCAAGCAACTCAAGACAGGGAAAAGCCCCAATGCAGTAAGAGTACGAAAAATCTTTCTGATATTTTTTATTTTTCCTGGTCATATAAAGATTTTTATAAAATTTTTAATCAATTGTTTACCGCCTTTTTCTCCTTGACTCATTTCCGGATGAAATTGAAAACCGATTATTTTTCTTTCCTTAACTCCAAGAATCTCCACTCCATTTTCTGACTTGGCAATTGAAACTAGCGGCGGGTTATTAGTTTTAACCGCGTATTGATGGGCTTCAAAAACATCAAGATTTTCTACACCTTCTAGAATTGGATGGTTGCTAGTTTCTGTGATCGGGAAAACCCCCCTTACTTTATCACTAATCCGGTAAACTTCTCCTCCAAATGCAGTTGCAATAAGTTGGTGCCCAAGGCAAATCCCCAGAATTGGTTTTTGTGAGTTTTTAATTACTTTTAATTCCTCTGTATAAATTTCCAAATTTTCCATGACATTCGTGTTGGCTAAGTGTCCTCCGGAAAGGACCAGAAGGTCAAATTCCGACTCCTGCCCCGCTTTAAAGTTTTCCCGACTGACAATTTCACTTTCAACCCCGACCTTTTGAAGTAAATTTACTAATTCTTTAAGAAAGGCCGACCCGTTATCAATTACCAGTGCTTTCATGCTCAAATTTTAGCAGAAGGTGTGCCGGAAAGACACGAACTGTGTTAATATATGGAGGTGAATAAGCTCATTGCCCCATTTGTGAAAGCTTGGTACATTCCCGAGCTTCGAAAAAAGATTCTTTTCACCGCTTTAGTCTTTTTTGTCTTTCGGTTATTCGCTCACATTCCTGTTCCCGGAGTCGATGCAATCGCTTTAAAAAATCTTTTTTCCGGAAACCAGCTTTTAGGAATTCTGGACATTTTTTCCGGAGGCACTTTAGCCAACTTTTCCATTATGGCTTTGGGGCTAAACCCATAC
>CAYPLU010000029.1:0-10442 GCA_964411775.1 uncultured Gammaproteobacteria bacterium
CTCAGGATTTAGATTTTTGGATGGAGGAGACTTAGAAAAGATTAAAAAGCAGATTCACGAAAAAATTAAGGAATTGAGGTCAGAAATAAAATGATCGGCACTTTTGAATTTCAAGAAAATATTTTGGGCAATGATCTGTCTTTCTCAACTAGTCATGCTGTTTTTTCTCCTCGTCAAATTGACGCCGGGAGTCGGTTTCTTTTGGAGAATCTAAAGATTCCCAAAGGAGTTAACCTTGTTGACCTTGGTTGCGGTTATGGAGCCATGGGGATTGCCCTTGCTAAAGCGAATCCGGAAAACCAGGTTTACCTCGTCGATGACGATAATGAAGCGGTCAAATTAACTAAAGAAAACATTGCTAGAAACAATCTGAAAAATGCCACCGCTCTTCGAAGTGATGGTCTTTATCTGATAAATAAAACCAAGAAAATCTCTCTCATTATTACTAATCCCCCCTGGCATAAAATGGCTGATACCCACCGTTTCATTGATCAAGCTAAAGAAATATTGGACAACAACGGTCAGTTCTGGATGGTCATTCGGGCTGAGTTTCCGGTTCAGGACACGCTGGTAGAAACTTTTGGCAACTTCAAAGAAATTGCAAGAAAGTCTCCATACAAAATCCTGAAAGCCGTCAAAGACCCGGCCCACAAATCCCTTCGTGGAGAACTTTTAACCGCTCTTTATGACAACAACACCGAACTTGACCCAAGCAAAGATCAGCACATGCTGGTTGACGGCAAGGTGATGGAAAAAATTGTTGAAGCTGTCTCTCCAAAGCCAAATGATCAAATCCTTGAAATTGGATCGGGTGATGGTTTTTTGACACGAATTCTGGCCAAAACAGCTAAAAAAGTCATTGGGATGGAGTTAGACGAAAAGTTCCGACCCTTTCTGGACGGACTCCCAAGAAATGTGACCATACATTATGGCAAAGCTTGGGACATTCTACATGACAAAACTCTTGGACTTAAATACAACAAAGTTGTTGCCAACCTTCCTTACTCCATATCCGAGCCAATTTTGCACCGCTACACCCATATGCCAATTGATTTGTTAGTGTTTCTATTGCCGGTAAAATTCAGTGAGAAAATTAAAACCAACCCAATCTTCTCCGCCTTCTATAAAATCGAGATCATTCAGACCGTTCCCAGAGCCGCCTTTTTTCCCCAACCAAAAATTGACTCCGTGATTGTAAAACTCACTCAGCTCCCCAAAAAACTGACGACAGAAAACATCGGTCTTTGGAGTCGTCGATTTCTTTATGAACATGAATACACCAAAGTTAAAAATACCCTTCGCCTTTTGGTTGAACAAATTTCTTCGGAATTGAAAGGGAAAAAATTGACGAAAAACGAAGCCCGAGCCATTGTTGACAGTTTCAACATTGAACCAAAACTTCTGGAACTCGATGCCCATCGGAATGAAATTTATGAAATCGTCGAAAACGCCGTGAAATCCTGGGTTAAAGCAGGATAGAATAAATAGATGCGAAAAGGACTCCGGATTATGAAAATGGCGTTGATTGACGCCATGGAATATCGACTAGACGTATTGATTTTTGTTATCAGCGGTTTTGTTCTCCCACTCGTTCTTCTTTCTGTGTGGCTTGCTCTCATTGCATCAGGTGGCAAAAGCCCATTGTCATCTGGCCAAATGGTTCAATATTATCTTTTTGTGATGATCATTGAACTCTGGACTCTTTCTTGGTCAGCAGAATATCGTGCTCGAGATATTCGTGACGGCAAGGTCTCCATGTTTCTAGTTAAACCCTATTCCTATTTCTTGGACGACCTATATCAAAACATCGCCCAAAAAATGCTCAAGACTCTCTACTTTATGCCAGTTCTTTTTGTGATTGCCTATTTTTTGAAAATGCCAATTCCCTCGCTTTCCTTGGCTGAATGGTTATTATTTCTTGTAAGCTGGCTATTCGCATTTGGCATTAACTTCTTGATGCATTTTTGCATCGGCATTTCCGCCTTTTGGATTGACGAAAACAAATCTATTCTGGAATTCACCGACCTTTTTTATTTCTTCCTTTCAGGTCAACTTTTCCCACTGATCGCTTTACCAGTTTTCCTCCGTAACCTGTCAGATATTCTGCCATTCAGATATATGCTGTCATTCCCTCTCGAAATTCTCCAGCATTCAGTTAATGGAATAAATATTCTTTTTGCCTTCACTATGCAAACTGGTTGGTTTGTTGCTTTATTGCTTTTGTATTTTATTCTTTGGAAGAAAGGTGTCCGTCGTTATTCTGCAGTTGGATAGATGAAAATCTTAAGAATTTTCTTTGCCATCATTCGCAATAATATTATCCGGGAAATGGAATTCCGACAGAATTTTTTTCTAGATTTTTTGGTGGCTCTAGTATGGATTTTATCGCAACTATTAATTATCGAAATATATTTTCAATTCACGAACGACATCTTCGGCTGGAAAAAAACTGATGTTTTTGTTTTGGTTGGAATGTTTCGTTTGGCAAAAAGTCTTTTTGATCTTCTGCCTCGTCGGAATTTGTTTGGTCTCTCAAACGCCATCACAAAAGGTGATATTGACTATGTTTTAACCAGGCCGATAGATTCGCAGTTTTTTGTGACCTTTCGATACATTAATGCCAGTGAAATTTCAGGTGTCATTTTAGGAGCCGCCATACTTTTATATGGAATCTCCTTACACAAAATATTGCTTACTCCGGGGTTAATTTTAATTATTATGCTTGGTGCTTTTTTTGGCTTTGTGGCTTACTATTCGTTAATGCTAATTGTCGTGACAATTTCTTTCTATGCGACTCGGCTCAATGCTCTCCCAGAAATTCATGACTTCATTTCTCAAACAATTCGCTACCCCTCCGACATTTTTTCGCGAGGACAACTTTTCTTAGAAATCTTAATTTTTCCAATTGTCATCATCACGACACTTCCGGCAAGAATTGTCCTTGGAAAGTTACCACCGGTTTATATTCTCATAGAAATAATTCTTTCAACAGCAATTGCTTTAGGTGCCCGATGGTTCTGGAAAATTTCAATAAGAAAATATTCTTCCGCCAGTTCTTGATTCATGCAAGGTTTAAACGGATAATCAAAAGTAAATGGCCACAATTTCTGTTAAAGGTCTTTCAAAATACTATCAGGTTCATCAAAAAGAACCTGGTCTCTCTGGTTCAATCAAAAGCCTTTTCAATCGCAAGTACTACGATGTTAAGGCCGTTGATAATGTCTCTTTTGAAATTGATGAAGGGGAGCTAGTCGGATTTATTGGCCCAAATGGTGCCGGAAAAACGACCACACTGAAAACACTTTCAGGACTTTTGTACCCAACTTCTGGTGAAGTCTCCGTTCTTGGCTACACTCCCTGGAAACGGCAGGCTGAGTTTCAAAAACAGTTTGCTCTCGTCATGGGCCAAAAAAATCAACTTTGGTGGGATCTTCCGGCGATTGAAAGTTTCATTTTGAACAAAGAAATCTATGAAGTCCCCAAGGCTCAATATGAACAAACCCTTGAAGAACTCTCAACTCTTCTTGATGTTAAATCTCTTTTAAAAGTTCAGGTCAGAAAACTCTCGCTCGGCGAGCGAATGAAAATGGAACTCATTGCCGCTCTTATTCATTCGCCAAAAGTTTTGTTCCTTGACGAACCCACCATTGGTCTTGACGTTGTGGCCCAAAAGAAAATGCGCGATTTCGTCAAAGCATATAACTTGAAATATAAGGCCACCATAATTCTGACCAGCCACTACATGGACGATGTCAAAGAACTTTGCAAAAGGATCATCATTATCGACAAAGGCAAGAAACTTTATGACGGCAGTCTGGAAGAAATTATTCATAAATATGCCGATCACAAAACCCTTTCCATGGTTTTGAATAAGGAATTGACCAGAAAGCAAATTGAAAATCTTCCGGTTCTTGGCGGCCTCAAAGAATATAATTTCCCCAAACTCATCCTGACCGTTCCTCGAGAAAATTCCAACAAGGTTGCTGGGAAGTTACTTGCCACCTACCCGGTTGCTGATCTGAACATTGAAGAATCATCTCTTGAGGACATCATTCGCGAGGTCTTCACCGGCAAAGATGTTGCCTAGACGTGGTAAAATACAGCCATGTCGAAATCTAGAGAAATTCTTGGAAAGGCAAATGAACTTCGGGAAGCAGGTAAATACCTTGAGTCACTCCAACTAGCTGATGAAGCCATCGTCACGGCTCAAACTGAGAATGACCCGGGAGTGTTTAGTGAGGGCCTAGCTGTTCGCCACTTGGGATATAAGCTTCTCTTTCAAGACACAAATGACCAAAACTACCTGATACTGGCTAAACACGCCATGTATGCGTCAGTCGAGATTGCCGAAAAGTCTGGGGACAAAACAACCTTAGCTATTCCTTATTTTAATTTGGCCAAAGTTCTTGACGAAGTTGGTCAGATTCAGGAGTCGTTAAAATACTTTAAAAAGGCTTTACAAGAGCTAAAGACTAACCCCCCCGAAAGTCACAATCGCCCAGGCGTTGTCGCAGATTTTGCTGGATATATTGCAACCGAGCAGTATAAATTGGGTGATAAATCAGCTCTTAGTCTCATTGATGAAGCGATCGAAACCCTCAAAAACTCAGGCGAAGATCAAGTCTCAAAATACAATTACAATGTTTGGCTTTCAGGAATTCACATGAGAACAGCCGAGCTTCTTAAAGAGGACAATCCCGAGCTGTCAAAAAAGCATCTTAGCCAAGCTAAAGAAATTATCGATTCAGACCCAAAACTTTCCATTAGGCTTAAACAGTGGCAAAAGCTAGCGGACAAACTACAAAAATAGGCTTCTGATTCGATTCCCAATATAATCCGCCCATTTACGATAAAATGGGGCTTATGAGTAAGCTTTTGATCATTACTGGCCCGACCGCCACCGGGAAAACCGCCCTCGCCGTCTCGTTAGCAAAAAAATATAGCGGCGAAATTATTTCCGCTGACAGTCGGCAGGTGTATAGGTTCATGGACTTTGGTACCGGTAAAGATCTTCCCAAAAATCCCCAGTATTTTGACCAAAATGACAAATTTACAAACCGTAACCCCCGCCACTCTTATGGTTTTTATCTTTTTGACAATGTTCCTGTATGGGGCCTTGACATTGTCGAACCTGATTACTCATTCAATGTTTCTGATTTTGTTGAATATGCCCAGGCGGTTATAAGCGATATTAATAAACGCGGTCGGCTACCGATTATTGTGGGAGGGACTGGCCTTTATCTTCGCGGGCTCCTGGGTCAAATTGACACTCTTGGCAGTGTTTTTGATGAAAAGCTACGAAGGGAATTAGATGGTCTATCTTTAGAAGAACTCCAAACCAGACTAAAAAAAGATGATCCCGAGGTTTTTGGAAGAATGAACCAAAGTGACCAAAAAAATTCTCGCCGTCTTATTCGCGCGATTGAAATTTCTGAAAACCCAGGAGCATCCCCCCAAACATCGGTTGTTAGTCCAAAAGATACCTTAATTTTTGTTTTATCAGCTCCAATTGACTTCATTTTGCAAAAAATTGAAAAAAGAGACCGGGGAGAAATTGTTCAGGAAGTGACCACTCTTCTTCGAAAGGGCCTCAATTTTTCCCAAGCTTCGATGACGAGTCTTGGCTATCGTGTATTCGCGCCAATTTCAGAAAAACTGCTTTCTGGAGTCACTACCGAAGATGAAATAAGTGCATCCCTCCTCCGGTGGAACCAGCAGGATCGCCAATATGCCAAACGCCAGTTAGCCTTTCTAAAAAAATACTTCCCGAATTCTCCCGAACCTAATTTAAAAACCAATTGGGTTGATATAACATCATCTGATTGGCAAAACAAAGTCAATTCGATTCTAATCAAATGGTACACTTGACTCGAAATGAAGTCAAAAAGGCTTAATCTGGCTACCGAAAAACAAAAAAAACACTATTCTGACTATCTCGCCGACGGCGAGGAGGTTATTGCCGTCTTTGGTATTGGGAAAATGTACTATTGGATCAACATTGTCCCCCTGTTCTTTCTGTCGTTTGTGATTATTGGTCTTCCTTTTTTCCTTCGTCTAATGCATCTAAAACACTCACTAACCTACATCTTGACTGACCGGCGCGTTGTCCTTAAAGACGGCATTTTTTCTGTTAAAACAACTTCCGTTCCCTATGACAAAATCACCCATATCAAGGTAAAACAGACATTTCTGAATCGTATTAGTTATGACTTGGGAGATATCACTATTCACACGGCTGGACCTACCCCGGTGGAAATCGATCTTATCAAAGTCCAAGCTCCAATGAAGGTTAAAAACCTTATCGAAGAACTCATCATTAAAGAGCGGTCTCTTCTTGGAGTTATGGCGCAGGAGAAAAAAACACCATTTGTTCATTCCCTCTAAATCCGCTAGAATAACTAGGAGATAACATTTTTGCCATGCCTGATAATCAAAAGAAAAAAATAATGTTGGTTGATGACGATGACGCTCTTCGTCAACTTTATTCGGTAGAATTATCCACTCGAAATTTTGCTGTTGTTGAGGCAAAAAACGGCAAAGAAGGCCTCGCAAAAGTTAGGCAAGAAAAACCCGATCTTATCCTTCTTGATATGGTTATGCCGGAAATGGATGGCCTGGGATTCCTTTCTGAGCTTAAACAAGACCTTGATTTAAAAAATGTTCCGGTAATCATGTTAACCAATTTTGGTCAAGAAAATCTCATCCAACAAGCCTACAACCTTGGTGTAACGGACTATCTTCTTAAATACAAAGTTACTCAAGAAGAGATGGCCGGAAAAATTGAAGAAATTTTGTCGAGCCATCCCTCATAAATTTAAATAAGCTGACTTTTGTGGATCTGCCCATATACTTTCAAATCGGTATAGCAATTTTTTCTGTGGCGACACTTTTAGTGTCCTTTTTCCAAATTCGCCAAAAATCCCAAAAGCTTCAAGAGGAAAATCAGGAAATTGAACATCGGGTCTACGAAAGCTCGATCTTGCGGGAAATAGGTGAGCGGATTGGTTACGAACTAAATATCACCAAAATTATTGACACCATCATCGATTCTCTTGATCGGCTTTTACCTTTTTCCGTTGTTTCTTACATGTTGATTTCCCCTGACGGCAAGGAGATTATCGAAAAAGTTCATCTGGAAGAATCTGTTAACCGTGAGTTTCTGGACAAGATTAAAATTCATACCCTGGAAACACTGAATGAAATTGCTCCTCATGTTTTTCAACGGGAGGATCTTAGGGAAAGTCTTTCCGGTGCCAGTATTAACGAAGCCGATCGCAATCAGGTTGGATCTCTGTGGGTGACGCCATTGACAATCAATTCTCGAGGGATCGGCGCCTTAGCCATCGCCAGTAAACACCAAAATCTTTACAACGGTCCCGAGATGGAGATTTTGACAAAGCTTCTCAATCAAGCTAACCGTGCCGTCAATAATCTTGAAGCTGTTATTCTTTCTGAGCAAAGAAGAGTCGACGCGATGGTTTCCTCGATGGCTGACGGCGTAATTATGTTTGATCGCGAATTTAACCTTCTTGTCATTAATCCTACGGCGCAAAAATTACTGGAAATCGACAGTCCTAAAAATCCAACCATTTTTGAAATTTCTAAAGCCCTCTCAAATAAAATTGACTTGCGGTCAAAGGTTGAGGAATGTTATCAAAATGACCAGCCAATCACCATTAATGAGCTATACCTTGGGAACCAGGTTTCTCAAGTAGTTATTTCAACTGTAAAAGACAAAGATAAAAAAGTAATCGGCTCAGTGGTTCTCTTTCATGATATCACTGCCCAAAAACAGTTAGACCGAATCCGCGACAACTATACGGCCATGATGGTCCACGAACTTCGGGCCCCATTAACTGTTGTTCGTGGAACTGCCGAGGTGATTCTTAAAAATCCTTCTCTACCTGCTCAGGATCAAGGGCAACAACTTCTTAAAACAATGCAAATCTCGGCCGACACTATGTTAAACCTTGTAAACGATCTCCTCGATGTGGCTAAAATTGAATCAGGAAAATTCCAAATTGTTAAAACTCAAGGAAATGCCAACGAAGTTGTGTCGGATCGGGTGAATTTTTTCCAACCACTCGTAGGAACAAAATCTATTTCTCTTATTTCAGAAACTCCGCCAAGTCCAACCACTTGTCTATTTGATCGCGAAAGAATTATCCAGGTACTTAATAATTTAATCTCAAATTCCGTAAAGTTTACTCCGATCGGCGGAAAAATCACCGTTTCTTGTGAGACGATCCAATCAAAGGCTGATATTAAATGGAGATTTACCCCTGTCTCCGATGTTGCCCCGACATTTGGCCCCTCAGTGATCTTTACGGTTTCAGACAATGGTTCTGGAATCACCCCGGAAAAAATCGGCGCCATCTTTTCTCAATTCCAGCAGATCGAACCGGGAAGAATGGGCTCAGGACTAGGGCTTGTTATTACTAAAGGAATTGTCGAATCCCATGGCGGGGCAATCTTTGTCGAATCAAAGCCAGACGAGGGGACCTCCGTTCATTTCACCATCCCAATCTCTTGACAATTAGCACCCAGGATGTTAGACTGCCAAACGAAACGCAAATGGATACCAGTAACAAAACCACCGTCTTACCAGTCGCTCCGCTTCGAGACGGACCGGTATATCCAAACACGGACATTCCGTTAGCCTTTGGCCGAAGTAAATCTGTTGCTGCCTTGAAAAACGCGGCCGAATCGAATCGGCTGATTTTTGTCGTTGCCCAAAAAAACCCTAATGAAGTTGAAACTAATCCGGAAAACCTCTATCAGGTGGGAACAATCTGCCAGGTAAAACACATTTTCTCTAGTGAAACTGAAGTAAGCGTTTTTGTGTATGGGGTGGCCAGGGCAAAGGTTGTCCGGTATCAACAGCTTGACGCCTTTCTCGTGGCTGAAGTGGAACAGATTGAGGACACGATCCCCGAAGACCCTGAGATCCCGGCTCTAAGCTCCCACATTATTGCCGAATTCCAAAATGCTGTCCGTTTGGGGCGCTCCTTTGACTTTTTTGTTCTTATGAAAATCACTGGGGGCTTAGGCCCGGCAGAGCTTTCAAATCAAATGGCCGCGATTCTTGACTTTACCCCAATTGAACGTCAGACCCTGCTCGAGGAGATAAATGTGAAAAAAAGATTAGCAAGAATTGCTGAAAAATTGGCCGAGGAAATCAAAGTTTTGGAACTTGAAAGAAAAATTGTCTCTCAAAGTCAGGAAAAATTCGACAAAAATATAAAACGTGGCCTTTTGGAAGAAAGGAAAAAAGCCATTGAAAGAGAGCTAGGGCAGGAAGACGAAGAAAAGCAGGAAGCCGACACTTTGCGGTTGAAAGCTAAAAAAGCCAACATGCCGGATGAAGTCTTCAAAAAAGTAACTAAGGAGATCAAGCGTCTGGAAGAAATGAATAACATGAATCCGGAAAAAGGCTACATTCAAGCCTACGTGGACTGGCTTTTATCGATGCCATGGAGTATCCGTTCAGAAACTAAAACTGATGTAAAGGAAGCCGAAAAAATTCTCGACGAAGACCATTATGGTTTAAAAAAGGCCAAGGAAAGAATCGTTGAATACTTAGCCGTTTTAAAACTAAAAGCCCAACTGTTAAAAACAGCTCCTGATTCTGTAGACGTTCCTTCAAAATCAAGTAAAGAAGGAGATTCCGATGAGGAAGATTCAAAAATTTCCCCAAACTTACCCAATCCGACGCCCAAATTAAAAGGAGGGAAAAATAGTGTCCCCACGATTTTATGTTTTGTCGGCCCTCCCGGTGTTGGGAAAACTAGTATTGGCAAATCAATTGCCAGGTCTCTTGGTCGAAAATTTGTCCGCATCTCGCTTGGGGGTGTTCGTGACGAGGCCGAAATTCGCGGTCACCGACGAACCTATGTAGGGGCGCTTCCAGGTCGCATTATCCAGGCAGTAAAACAAGCCGGCACAAAAAACCCCGTCTTTATGCTCGATGAAATCGACAAAATCGGTGCCGATTTTCGTGGCGATCCGTCAGCTGCTCTCTTGGAGACTTTGGATCCGGAGCAAAACTTTGCCTTTTCCGATCACTATCTAGAGATGCCTTTTGACCTTTCTGAAGTAATTTTCATAACTACCGCCAACACCTTGGATACGATTCCCTCGGCCCTTCGTGATCGTTTAGAAATCATCGAATTTCCAGGTTACACCATGGAAGAAAAGTATCACATCGCCGAAAAATATTTGTTGCCTAAACAATTAGAGGTAAATGGTTTGAAAAAAGGCCAAGTTGAAATTGTCGAAACCGCTCTGAAAACAATAATTTCTCGCTATACGATGGAAGCTGGTGTTCGAAATCTTGAGCGGCAAATTGCTTCTGTCCTTCGAAAAGTAGCCAAGATGGTCGCCGAAGGCAGTACCAAAAAGAAACTGGTCGTTAAAGATGTTGACTTGCACAAATATCTGGG
>CAYPLU010000029.1:10452-11272 GCA_964411775.1 uncultured Gammaproteobacteria bacterium
GGAGCATCCTTCTCATCGAAGTTGCTACTATGCCTGGTAAAGGGGCGTTATTATTGACCGGGTCACTTGGCGAAGTGATGCAGGAATCCGCCAAAGCTGCCATTACTTTTGCCAGATCCCACTGGAAAGAACTTGGGGTCGAAGAAAAGTTTTTCCAGAAAATTGACATTCACATTCACGTGCCGGAAGGTGCTTCGCCAAAAGACGGTCCGTCAGCCGGAATTGCCATGACAACCGCGGTTGTCTCAGCTCTCACAAAAATCCCGGTCAGAAAATTTGTCGGAATGACCGGGGAAGTAACTCTCCGGGGACGAGTTCTTGAAATTGGTGGCTTGAAAGAAAAGCTAATTGGCGCTCACCTTGCCGGTCTAAAAACCATCGTGATCCCAAAGTCAAACAAAAAGGATCTTGAGGAAATTCCTGCTAATGTTCTCAAAGACTTAGAAATTAGAACCGTCGAAAATGTCGACGAAGTTTTGGAGATTGCTTTGACAGAAAAGCCAAAAAGTCACCTGATCTCTTCAGGCAGGCAAAAGAAACTGGACGGAAAATATGCTCATCTGGAAATCCCGGTCGAGAAAGCCCATCGCTAATTAAATCTATCCTGCTTTTCCCCGACGGGTTTATTCCCTTTGTAATAGAATACCTTCATGCCTAAACTTCCCCTGGTCCTTGTGACTACCATCACGGCTGACCATTTTGTCTATCAAGTCCGCCAACAAATTATTACTAGTCTTATCGAAGCCAAAATCCTCCCGATACTTGTTACTGGCGACATGCCCGATAGTGTTGTTGATCGAATGTATTCTGCCTGTTCTGG
>CAYPLU010000030.1:0-10760 GCA_964411775.1 uncultured Gammaproteobacteria bacterium
TGATGGGAAACGTGAGAAAAGTTAATTCGCAAACAAAGAGGATTAAGGAGGCAAAAAAACTGGGTTTTGACTTGGTTACGTCATCAGAGACGTTAGCTTCTTTGGCTTTCTTCAAGATTTGATAGTTTTTAGGTTTGTCCCCAACTTGTCCACATTCCCAGTTTAAGGGCTCTATGAGAAGAATTTCCCGTCACGACAAGCTGCCCTTTTTTGATTAACTATGGGCATAACTTATAGAATGTAAGAAATTAACTATGGGGCTTGACAAAGATTAATGGGGTGTTATAGACTTTCCTAACAGAAAGTCTGCCTCCGAGCACTACCGTGTTCGGGACTAAGAGTTTAATAATCTATGGCACAACAGGCAAAGATTTGGAAAAAAATTCGTAGGTGGTTGAATCGAAAACTTACTTCTGGAGGCCGCGAGGTTTATCAGAAGAGTTCGCTTAGCCAACAAGTGGGAAAGCTCTTGTCTGAAAGAGGAAACGAATTAATTACGATGACAACTCTTTAGCAACTTGGGACAAAATTAAATAGGCAGAAAACAAAAAGCATCACTTCCGCAGCCTGAGATCTCGAAAAGTGATGCCTTTGTGACTAGTGTTTTAGGTTTCTAGGCAGTTGAAACCTAAAACGTTAACTAATTTCGTACCATTTTTAAAAAAGAGTGTCAAATTCTTTTTCACGGTCGAAATTTCACGTTTAGCCTAAGGAAACGACTAAATTTAAATTAAGAATGACTCAGGCCACTTAACAGTGGCTTTTTTTGAAAAAACAGTGATTAAACTTATCCAATCAGTCTTAAGTTTGTGGAAAGGCTGGGTTGACTTTGCTCCAAAGTTTCTTTTAGCTGTCTTGGCTTTTGCTCTTCTGACCGTTTTTGTGCAACTTTCACAGTCCGTTTCTCGAGCGACTAATGTCAATGGGGTTGAGCTTTCTTATTCTTCTCAGACAAATGATGTTGGATCAACCGCAAGGGTTGGAGTTAAAATAAAAAACAGTTCTGGATCAGGCAAGAAGATTCAGATTAAAAAAGAAACTTATTGGTGTAATGGTGTTGGGGGCGGGGATGGGACTGCCAAAGTTAAATGTTTCGATCATGGCAATGCTGGTTGGGATGGGGAATTTGTTTTGGCGGGTGGTCAAGAGACTTCAACCGATTTGTCTCAACAGATCGGGAATAATGGAAATTGCGGTTCGGCCCAAGTTGATATTTATGTAAAGGTTGATGGAACTACTGACGGGCCATATGGGGGCGTGGCGTTTAAAGAACCGTGTCCAAGTAATGAGAAACATTTTGAGTGTGTTAATGACACGTGCGTTAAAAAAGATGGTCCTGGACCACAAAGTTGCGATTCGTCTTGTGGGAAGGTTACCAGGTATAAGTGTGACGCAAATAGTACTTGTAGCCCATTTCAGTGCAAAAAAGGCGATAGTAATTGCGTAACCAGCTGTAATCGTAATGATCCTAATGCCTGTAAGACAGCAACTAAATATAATACTTGTGAAAATCAATCTTGTGTGCAAAAGACTTGTCCGGTAGGGCAAACTTGCCAAACAACCTGCAACCCAAATGATGTCAACGCCTGTAAAAATCAGGTGACCAAATATAAATGTAACGCCAACAATACCTGCGCAGCTTTCCAGTGTTTTCCGGGAGATGTAAGCTGCGTAACCAGCTGTGATGTGAATGACGTCAATGCCTGTAAGAGTCAGGTAACTAAGTACAAGTGTAGTACTGATAATACCTGCGCAGCTTTCCAGTGTTTCCCGGGTGATGCAAATTGCGTGACCAGCTGTGATGTGAATGACGTCAATGCCTGTAAGAGTCAGGTAACTAAGTACAAGTGTAGTACTGATAATACCTGCGCAGCTTTCCAGTGTTTCCCGGGTGATGCAAATTGCGTGACCAGCTGTGATATCAGTGACTCCTCGGCTTGTAAACAGACCTATTTTGCCTGTGATAATTTCACCTGCAAAAAATTTGTCGGATCAGGAACATCAACGTGTGCTAACGACGATCAGTGCAAAGCAAAAACTCACTTTGAATGCTCTGATAATACTTGTAAAGAAGTTGCCGGAGGGGGGTCGAGTGATTGTTCTAACGATGACCAGTGTAAGCCGGTAGTGAACCAAAATACCTTTTGCGATTGGCTGTTTGTTGATCCACAAACAGGAAGCACTGGTTTAACTGTTAACGCTCAGATTTCGGGTCACACCCAAAATGGGGGAACAGTTGTCCAGTACCGATTTAATTTTGGTGATGGGACGGGAGATACTGTCCAATCGGGTGATAAAATGCCTCACACTTACACACAAAATGGAACGTTTGTTGTTAACGGCTATGTTATTGATAACCGAGGTGTCCAGGCTGGAGGTAGTGGGGCTTGCCAAAAAGTAGTTCAGGTGACGGCTCCAGGAATAACACCGCCGCCTCCATCTGGGAAAGGTGGCGTGCCAGCAACGGGGGCGGAGACGCTACTGTTGCCGTTGTTCTCGCTTTTAGGAACATTTGGGTGGGCAATAAAAAGAATTCGAGGAAATTAATTCAAAGTTAGGATTGGGTTCCAAGAGTTGGGCAGGCCCTTGGAGCCCTATTCTGATTTTGAAATATCCATCCAACGGACGTGTCTCTTGACAAGGGGCTGATATGATAGATAATTACAGTAGGTTTTGGGATCCTTCTGGGAACACCGCTTAATCAGGGATTTGAATTTTTCTAATATTAATGCCTCTTAAATACGATTCGAGCAAGTCATCTATGTCTGCCAGAAGACCAGTTTTTCAGTCGCATGGTCGGGGGGGATTTCGTGGTTCTTCAAGCCCGGTTCGACCAATCTCAAAAATTAATAAAGAAGAGCCTTCAATGAATGTTGATGATTTAATTGGTCAAGCGCCGGCAAATTTTGGATCCGATGTTCCGCCTCCGGTAAGTATGGAAGACTATTCAAATCAGGAAGCAGGAAGCAGGGAGCAGGGAGCAGTCAGTAGTGAACGGGGACAAGGGAGTGGAGAGCAGCCGGAACAATATAGTCAGATGACACCGCCACCAGCTTTTCAGAATCGAGGGCGCAATTTTGCGCCAAGACCGGGATTTGGCCGCCCGGGACAAAATGGTAATGGTTTTTCCCGGCCTGTGAATAACGGTGGACCGGTTGATGTTTATCCAAGAGATTTGAACGATTCTTCTATTCAAACACTGCCGCTTAAGGGAGTATTGTTTATAACTCCAGAAGGTCATGGATATCTACGACCAAAGTTTGTCCCCAGTGACACAGATGTCTATATTTCGTCATCTCAGATTCGTCGGTTTGCCCTTCGAGGAGGAGATATGGTTGAGGGGGTGGGACGAGCTCCAAAAGAGACCGAAAGATATTATGGTCTTTTGCGGGTTGACAAAGTAAATGGTCTTGAGGCTGATCAGGCTTTGACGCGGCCAAAATATGATGACCTGACGCCAATTTACCCAGACAAGCAACTGGTTTTAGAGACAGGCCAGACGCCGATTTCTACAAGGATAATTGATTTGATTGCGCCAATTGGCCGAGGGCAGCGAGGCCTGATTGTGGCACCGCCAAAGGCGGGGAAAACCTGGCTTCTTAAGGAAATTGCTAACGGGATCACAACTAATTATCCGGATTACCATTTGATGGTGGCACTAGTTGGAGAACGGCCAGAAGAAGTCACTGATATTAGCCGAGGGGTTAAGGGCGAAGTAATTGCCTCAAATTTTGATCAGACGCCAATTGAGCAGGTTCGGGTGGCGGAAGTGACGTTAGAACGGGCAAAAAGATTGGTGGAAATGGGAAAAAATGTCGTAGTTTTACTTGATTCAATTACTAGACTTGCTCGGGCATATAATCTTTCGATTCCATCATCGGGGAGAACCTTATCGGGGGGATTTGATCCGGCGGCGCTTTTTCCGCCGAAGCAGTTTTTGGGAGCGGCGAGATGTGTTGAGGACGGGGGCAGTTTGACCATTATTGGGACATGCCTGGTTGACACGGACTCCAGAATGGATGATCTTATCTATGAAGAATTTAAGGGAACGGGCAATATGGAGTTGCGCCTTGATCGGAAACTGGCAGATAAGCGAATTTATCCGGCAATTAATGTGGCAATGTCGGGAACGAGAAATTTCGAAAGATTGGTGAGCGAAGATCGCCTTAAGGAACTTGACAGACTCATTAAAATCCTGCACATGCTTGGTGATGATGAACGGACAGAGATGCTGGTCACGCAGTTATCTCGGGCCAAGACAAACGAAGATTTCCTCAAGTCTTTGGCCCAAGCGGCATAAGCGTGGTAAAATGGTTATCGCTGTATGGGCATTTTTGATCGATTGGAGATTGAGGAGTTTTTAAAAACCCTAGTTTGGTATGCCGGCCGCAAAGCAACTACTGTTGCTGGGCACATTGAGGGGATCAAGGGGTTGGTAGTTGATGTTTTGAAGGCACGACGTGGTACATACCAAAAGCCTTTTTTGCATGTAGGGATGGTTTTTCTGACGGTAGTAGCGGTTGTATGGGGACCTTTAATTGTTTCTCAATATCCAATGGCGGCGAATGCTCAAGTGGTTACTTCGTCAACTTCCCCCTCGGCTGTTTTAAACAGTATCACGGATATTTCAAATGTGGATATGTCGACAATCGAATCGGTTAAACCACGAAGAGACATTGAGGAGTACGAGGTGAAATCGGGAGACACGTTGTCGTCAATTGCCAAGCAATTTGGAGTTGATTCGGATTCAATAAACTACCTAAATGATTTTTATGATAATCGGATATTAAAGCCAGGAGAAACGATTAAAATTCCGCCGGTTTCTGGGGTGATTGTCAAGGTAAAATCCGGAGAAACGATTGAGTCGTTGGCAAAGAAATATGGTATTCCCAGCGCTCAGCCAATTGTGGACTGGCCATACAATGAGTTTGCCAACGATGAGACATTTGCTCTTGCCGCGGGACAAACAATTGTTATCCCTGGAGGCAAACCACCGGCAGCAGCACCGGCACCGGCACCCAGACAAATTTTACCGCCATCGGCGTCACTGTTTACCGGGGGATCAGGGCAGTTTATTTGGCCCACAGGAGGAACAATGACTCAGTATTTTGCCTGGTATCATCCCGGATTTGATATCGCGGCACCGACAGGAACGCCGATTCGAGCGGCTGATTCAGGGAGGGTCGTGACGGTTCTTTATCAAAATCATGATTATGGATACCATGTCATCATTGATCACGGAAACGGAACACAAACTCTTTATGGACACCTGAGCCGGATTGATGTGTCTGAAGGCCAGAATGTATCTCGTGGTCAACAAATTGGCCTGATGGGCTCGACAGGGCGATCAACCGGTCCTCACCTTCACTTTGAGATTCATGTTGGTGGTCGGCAGGTCAATCCAGGGGGATATTTGAGGTAGAACTTCAAGGAGCTAGTTTTAAGAGGGCCATTAGTACAGTGGTAATACGCGTCATTCGCATTGACGAGTCGCCGGTTCGATTCCGGCATGGTCCACAGGATTCTATTTTTCAACCTCTTTTAGTACAATTGGATTTCAGATTGGGCCTGTGGTATACCGGTAACATGCTTCCATGGCATGGAAGAGTAGGGGGTCCGACTCCCCCCAGGTCCACAAATTAATAGACATTTTCGTAGTGAGTGAGTCTTTGGAGCGAATTATCAGGATTTAAAACGATGGCAATAATGTCGACACGGCAAGTGATTTCTTTCCCTCCGGTATAGATATTGGCCATGTTTCTTATTCGTCCAAGTTTTTTGGGGTTAATCATTTCTTCGGGGAGACCAAAATCGGTGCCGATTTTGGTTTTGACTTCAACAAAAACCAACACGTTAGCCTCTTTAGTAATAATGTCGACTTCTCCCCATTTATTCCCAAAGTTTCGTTCCAAAATTTGATAACCCTTTTTTTCTAATTCTAAAACCGCCAAGGTTTCACCTAGAGCACCGGTTTTCTTGTTGAAGGTTTTCATTAAACTGCTTGTCGATATTGCAAAGCTTCGGCCATATGGGGGACCAGAATTTTTTCTGATTGTTCTAAATCGGCAATCGTACGGGCAACTTTAATTAAGCGGAAGTAGCTTCTGGCAGAGAAGTCAAATTTGTCGGTGGCCAGTTTTAGAATGTTTTCCGCTTCCGGACTTAGAAAGCCTAAACTTTTTACCTCTTTATTTTTCATTTGGGAGTTGGTGTAGATATTGGTTTTGGCAAAGCGTTGTTGTTGGATTTTTCTTGCTTGTTTAACGGCTTCCAGCGCTTGTTTTGAAGAAAAGTCTGAATGATGATCCATTTTTAGCTTGTCTGTTTCTACCGGGGACACTTGGACAAAAAGGTCAATTCGGTCCAAGATTGGCCCGCTGATACGATGCTTATATTTGGTGATTTGTTTTTCGGTGCATTTACATTCGCGCTTCGGGTGACCCAAATAGCCACATGGACAAAGATTGATGGCAGCAATTAAAGTGAAACTAGCCGGATAGCGGACGTGCCCGGCGACGCGGACGATTTCTACGGTACCATCTTCCATTGGTTGGCGCAGCGCTTCTAAAACACTTCTTGGAAATTCCGGCATCTCGTCCAAAAAAAGGACTCCCAAGTGGGCAAGACTAACTTCGCCGGGGACGGGTAGTGTTCCACCACCAACTACGCCGGCACTACTTACGCCGTGGTGAGGAGCACGAAATGGCCGGCGGGTAATAAGCGCCTGACCAGTTGGGAGAAGCCCCGACACTGAGTAGATGCGAGTTACCTCGAGGGCTTCCGGTGGGGAAAGAGGGGGTAAAATTCCAGGAAGAGTGCGGGCAAGCATGGTTTTGCCGGTACCCGGAGGGCCCCACATAAGAAGATTATGGCCACCGGCAGCGGCGATTATCAAAGCTCTTTTTGCCTGTTCCTGACCGGCAACTTCACTTAAGTCAAATTCTATTGAAAAATTTTGTTCGTCAGTCCTTAGGGTAGTAGTTTCCAAGGGTTTGATCTTTTTGACTGCCGATAAGTGGTCGACCAATTGGGAAAGAGTTTTGACCGGTATGATACTAATATCGGAAATAACCGTTGCTTCAGGGGCTGATGGTGCGGGGACGAAAATTGTCGATCCCTTGGGAACAAATAGACCCAGGAGAAGAATGCCTTTGGTTGGTCTTAGGGTTCCGTCCAAAGAAAGTTCACCATAAAAGTAACTTTTTTCTATATTGATATTTATTTGTCCTGAGGTGACGAGAAGACCGACAGCTATTGGTAGATCATAAGCGGCACCGTCCTTGGGTAAATCGGCGGGAGCAAGATTGACCGTGATTTTTTTGTTTGGAAAGTCCAGCTTAGAATTAACGATTGCGGTTTTTACCCGTTCTCTGGCTTCTTCGACGGCTTTACTGGCTAGGCCAACAATGGTAAACCCAGGGAAGCCTTGGGTGGCGACATCAACTTCCACGTCGATAGGAACGGTTTCAAGGCCAATGTTGGCGATTGATTTAATCTTGGTTAGCATAAAATTTGCCGTTTCTGTCAATAACTTCTCCGGTGAGAACAAGCATTGAGAGTCTTACTCCAACATCGGTAATTGGTAGATTTAGTTTCCTTGCAATGTCATTGGCTGTCAACGGTTCGTTTGAAATAGCATTTAATAGCGGACCGTTAGTCTGCCTGCTTATTTTTGGATTAGTTCCCAGCCAGGAGATGGCAGAACCGGCAGCGATTAGTTCATTGGTGCCGACAGAAGTCCGGCTGGTGATGGGGCCGGGGACGGCAAACAGCTTTCTTTTTAATTTAATCGCCCACTGCGCAGTAATTAGAGAGCCACTTTTGGGACCGGCTTCAACGATAAAAACCTCGTCACATAGGCCAGCGATAATTCTGTTTCTTCTGGGGAAAGTCCAAAGGGTTGCTTTTTGGTTTTCCCATTCTGACAGAAGAATACTGCCTGACTCAAGGATCTGTTTGGCTAGTTTTCGATCATAATCGAATAAGGGTTCTTTTATGCCCCAGCCCAAAACGGCGACTGTTTTTCCTCCCTGATTTATAGCTAACTGGTGAGCGTATTGGTCGACGCCGTACATAAAGCCGGAAACGATAGTTTTTTTAGCAAAGACAAGAGCCGGAATAAGCTTTTCCAGGACGATCCGGCCATAATCGGTCATTTTACGGGAACCAACAATGGCAGTACAGTTTTGAAAAATTTTTGTGTTCCAAGTTCCTTGATAAAAAAGTTCTTTAGGGGGAGCGGAAAGGTCGAGAAGCGGAGAAAGTTCAGGCAATGATTTCCAGTCGGGCAGCTTTTGAAAATCCACGGTAAACATCATTATAAGGTATAATGTTTGTAATGCTCAATCGACCCCTTAAGGTACTTTTTGTTTCGGCGGAGGTGGCTCCGTTTTCTTCGGTTGGGGGATTGTCTCAAGTATCCTATTTTCTCCCGCGGGCGCTTTTAAAACTTGGGGTAGACGTGCGGATCTTTACACCAAAGTACGGCACGATTAATGAGGCAAAGTTTCCAACAAAAATGGTGGCCAGGTCTATAGTAGTGCCTACGGGTGAAAAAGAAGGGACGGATAAACCAACTGAGTTGGTTTGCAATGTCAAAGTCTTTGGAGAAGAAAAGAAGGCTGAACCAACGGTCTATTTTTTGGAAAACATGGAATACTACGAAATGAGGGCAAATGTTTATGCCTATAATGACGATCATGTTCGCTTTGGACTTTTGTCGCGGGGGGCACTTGAGTTTATAAAGCAGGGATATTTTCAGCCTGATGTTATTCACGCCAACGATTGGCACACGGGCTACCTGCCAAATTATTTGGCAGAGCTAGCGGCGGAAAATTCGGAATACGCAAAAATTGCGACTCTCCTTTCGGTTCATAATCTATTTCAGGGCAACTTCGATTTTGAGCATGCCAGTGAAATGGATTTTGATGATGGTAAAAGTCCCTTGGGATCTTTTTATTCTGATCAGTTTTTGAAACAAAATCCACTTAAACGCGGGGCTATGTATGCGGATGTTGTTAATACAGTCTCAGAAACCTATGCCAGAGAGATTATGACGGAAGAATATGGTCATAATCTGGCCAGTTTATTTAAGGAATTGCGAAGCAAAGTTTTTGGGGTGTTAAATGGCCTCGATTATACCGATTTTAACCCGGAGACGGATAAATTAATTAAGAAAAACTTTTCGTCGAGAAATATTAAGATTCGGGCCGAGAATAAAATGGATTTGCAGAAGCAGTTTAGTCTTGAGGTTCATCCCGATAAACCCATTCTGGCCTTCTGGGGACGGATCGACTGGCAAAAGGGAATTGATCTTATTATGTCGACGATGGAGTTTATTCTATCCGAACTTGATGTGCAACTCATTGTGATGGGCCAACCCGGAAATGACAATTATCGGCAATATTTTACTGATTTGGAAATGAAATTCCCGGGGAAGGTGGGAACTCATTTAATGTCCAATTTTGCCCTTCCAAGAAAGATTGCCTCTGGTGCAGATATTTTCTTGGCACCGTCAAAATATGAACCCGGCGGAATAGTCGTTATTGAAGCAATGAGGTACGGGTGTGTGCCAATTGTTAGGGCGACCGGAGGTTTGGCTGATGCGGTGACTGATTTTGATCCAAACAGAGACATTGGGACAGGGTTTAGTTTTAATAAATATGCGCCGGAAGGGTTTTTGGTCGCTGTTGTCCGAGCTTTGGAAACCTATCGAAATCGGAATCAGTGGCAAAGATTGGTTAAGCGGATGATGGAAGCTGATTTTTCTTGGAAGAAGTCAGCGGAAAAGTATGTTGACCTTTATTTACGGGCAATTGATTTTCGAAAAGAGTCACGATCGGCTAATCCGCCCAGAGCCTTTAGGAACGGGTAAATATGTATTGGGCGAATTTCCTGCATTTTTATCAACCGATTGACCAACAGAAGGACGTTTTGGATGCTGTGGTGGCCCAAAGCTATCGCCCCATGTTTTCTGGGCTAGCTAAGGGGGGGAATTTTCGGTTGACGGTGAACGTTACCGGGGCACTTCTCGAGCTATTTGACAAAAATGGCTTTGGGGATTTAATTGATAATTTAAGAACAGCCGGAGAAAAACAAACGGTGGAGTTCACTTCTTCAGCAAAATATCATGCGTTTCTGCCGTTTTTAACAGAAGCTGAGGTAGAGAGGCAAATAAAGGCAAATGATGAAACATGCGCTTTCTATCTTGGTAAGTCGTATAAACCTAAAGGTTTTTTCCCGCCGGAAATGGCTTATCGAGAAGGTTTAGAAAAAATTTTGGAGTCTAGAGGATTTGAGTGGGTTATTTTGGATGAAATTGCCTTGGATGGGAAAGGTGACCACCCCGCAGATGAAAAAATTTATCGGATAGCTGACTCTCGTGTTAAAGTATTTTTCAGACAGCGGCGGTTAAGTAACGTTATTATGAGTGCCGTAGTCCGGTCCCAGGAAAAACTGGTTGAAGTTGTTGGTAAGGACGTAGAGAGAAACGTCTATGTGGTGACGGGAATGGATGGGGAGACGTTTGGGCATCATCGGCCCGGGATGGAGGCAATATTTTTTGACCTGGTGGCGGCCCCGCAAGTTCAATCAGTAGGTATTTCGGAACTGTTGGACAATTTTTCAAGTGAACAGACAATTAAGCCGGTAATGTCGACCTGGGCGAGTAGTCCGGAGGAAGTCGCCCGTGGGGTTCAGTTTTTGTCCTGGTCGGATCCACAGAATACGATTCATTCGTGGCAAAAGGCTCTTCTGGATTT
>CAYPLU010000031.1:0-8627 GCA_964411775.1 uncultured Gammaproteobacteria bacterium
TCACGGCCGGCATTTTCGTCGTATTTCGGCTCTTTGCCCACATCCCCATCCCGGGCGTGGATACCGCCAAGCTCGCCTCCCTGTTTGCCCAAAACCAGTTTCTGGGACTTCTCGATATCTTTTCCGGCGGGACATTGGTGAACTTCTCCGTCATGGCCCTGGGTTTAAACCCATACATTAACGCCACCATCATTTTACAACTTTTGCAGATGGTTTTCCCCAGTCTCGAAGCGTTATCAAAAGAAGGAGAGCAAGGTCAAATGAAGATCAATCAATACGCCCGCATGATTACTATCCCCTTAGCTGTTCTTCAAGCCCTCGGAACCTATGCCCTCCTAAGGAGCCAAAACATCATGGTCAATTTAGATCCCATCACTTTGATTGCTCTCATTCTTACCTTAACCGCCGGAACAATTTTTCTTATGTGGCTGGGTGAGTTGATTACAGAATATGGCATTGGCAATGGCATCTCCATGATTATTTTCGGCGGCATTGTTGGTCGTTTCCCCGTGATTTTTGGCCAAACAGTATCCATCGTCACCGGCGACCAAATAATCAACATTATTGCGTTTGTTACTGTCGGCATCGCTGTCATTGCTGGAATTGTCATGGTAAACGAAGCCACCCGGCAAATCCCCATTGTTTACGCCCGTCGCGTTCGCGGGAATCGTATGTACGGCGGCCAATCCACCTTTCTTCCGCTCCGAGTAAACCAGGCCGGCGTCATTCCCATCATTTTTGCTGTCTCGCTTGTCCTTCTGCCATCAATGGTCGCCCAATATTTGGGCCAAATCCCAAACGCGGGAATTTCCCGAATTGCCCAAGGTCTGACCGGACTTTTCAATCCAAACAGTATGACCTATAACCTTATCTATTTCGTCCTTATTATTGGCTTCACCTACTTTTATACCGCTATCATCTTTAATCCGGCCAAAATTTCCGAGGAAATCCAAAAACACGGTGGCTTTATTCCTGGAGTCCGTCCAGGAACTCCAACAACCAACTATCTAAACTACATCTTGACCAGAATTACTCTGGCCGGTGCCGTTTTCCTTGGTTTAGTGGCCATTCTCCCCTCACTTGTTCAAGGAGTTAGCAACGTCGCCACGTTGACAATTGGAGGCACCGGAATTTTGATCGTTGTCTCCGTGGTTTTAGAAACTTCTCGCCAATTTGAAACAATGCTTGTAACCAGAAACTACGACAATTTCCGCGTATGAACGTAATTATCATGGGCCCCCAAGGATCTGGGAAATCCACTCAGGCTGAGATTCTTGCCAACAAACTCCGCGTTCCCCACATTGAGACTGGAAAAATCTACCGCGATCTTAAAAATACCGATAGTGATATTGGTCGAAAAATAAAAACCACCCTAGATGCAGGCGAATTGGTTGATGACGCTACCACTTTCGAGATTATTGACCAACATCTCTCAGAAATAAAAGACGGCTTCGTTATTGACGGCTTTCCCAGGACTCAGGTGCAGGCCAAACGCGATCTCTTTCCCATTGATGCCGTAATTTTCCTTAGACTCGGAAACGAAGAAGCGACCAAAAGACTTCTCTTGCGAGGCCGAGAGGATGACACTCCTGAGCTTATTGCCGAAAGACTCAAACTTTATCACGAGCAAACCGAGCCAATCTTAAGTTATTATCGGGAAGCGGGAAAACTGATTGAAGTTAACGGCGAAAAAACTATTGAGGATATTTCCAAGGATATCGCAAAAGAAATCGATCACCTGACTAAAAAATGATTAATATCTATTCTCCTGAAGAAATTCAAAAAATTGCCAAAAGTGGTGCCGTAACTTCAAAAGCCGTAAACCGAATCATTGAACTTGCCGTTCCTGGGGTCTCAACTCTGGAACTTGATACCGAAGCGGAAAAAATTATCCGGTCCGCAGGGGCTGAGCCGTCGTTTATGCTGGAACCAGGCTATCAGTTTACTACCTGTATGCAGGTAAACGACATGGTTGTTCATGCGATTCCAAATGAATATCGGTTGGCAAAAGGGGATCGTCTTGGAATTGATGTTGGTGCTGTTTTGGATGGCTTTCACTCCGATGCCAGTTGGTCAATTATCGTTGGCGATGACCTCCAAAACAAAGATCTAGAGCCTTTGCGGCAATTCCTTTCGGTAGGGGAAAATGCCTTAAAACAAGCCATTGCTGAATGTCGATTAGGCAACCGTGTCGGCCACATTTCTCAAAAAATTCAGGCGATTGTGGAAGGAGCAGGCTTTAGCTGCGTCAAACAGCTTGTCGGGCATGGTGTCGGCCGCAAACTTCATGAAGATCCGGAAGTCCCTTGTTATCTAAGGGGGAAAATTGAAAATACTCCCGAGCTCAAGACTGGCATGGTCCTGGCCGTGGAAATAATCTACAATATGGGCCAGTCAGCCATTGCCTACGAAAATGATGATGGTTGGACCATTGTAACTAAAGATGGATACCCGTCCGGACTCTTTGAAAAGACCGTGGCTATTACCGCAAACGGCCCGAAAATACTGACTCCCTGACCCTTGCGCTCAACTGACTTATATCATATAATTAAACAAGCCTAGGAGGTCTCTAGGCGCTTTTGATGGTTCAACCAGGTAACACAATCGTCGAAGGGTCAGTCCTTGAAAATTTGCCCAACACCATGTTTCGCGTGCAACTCTCTGATGGGCGAAGTGTCCTTTGCATGATGTCAGGCAGGATGAGGATGAACCATATTCGGATCTTGCCAGGGGATACGGTCAAAGTTGAGATGACCCCCTATGACAACGAGCGAGGCAGAATTATTTACCGGGGAAAAAATTAGTAACTTTAATAAAGCTAAAAATGAAAGTTCAAGCGAGTGTCAAGCCACGTTGCGCAAAATGCAAATTGATCCGCCGAAAAGGGCGGATTTATGTCATTTGCGATAATCCAAGGCACAAACAACGTCAAGGATAATAAAAATATGCCAAGAATTGCCGGAATTGATCTTAATAACGAAAAAAGAATTGATATTGCCCTGACAAGGTTATTTGGTATCGGCCGAAAGAACGTTGTTCCTCTGCTTAAGACTGCCGAAGTTGACCCTGCCAAAAGAGTTAAAGATTTGAGCGACGACGAGATAAATAGAATTCAAAAGACTATTGATACGGTTAAAGTTGAAGGCGACCTCCGTTCCGATGTTCACACAAATATTACCACCTTGAAACAAATCGGAAGTTACCGGGGGCAAAGACACACTCACAATTTGCCTTCTCGAGGGCAAAGAACTCGATCAAACGCTCGAACCAAGCGTGGTAAGCGGGCAACCATTGGCGCTATTCGAAAAGAGCTCGCCGAAAAAATGACGGCAGCCGCAACTAAAGACGCAGCCAAGAAGTAGCCAACTAAATAAACGAATTATAAATAAACAAATTAAGAAATTAATCATTAATCATTAATCATTCTCAATTCAGTAAAATATGGCAAAAGAAAAAGTTTCCGAAAAACCGGTTTCAAAGAAAGTCAGCCGCGCAATTTCCGCGGCCAGAGTCTATGTGACGGCTACTTTCAACAATACTCTTATCACCATTACTGATCTTGACGGGAATACTTTAGTATCTGGGAGTGCTGGCGCCGCCGGGTTTAAAGGAGCCAGAAAATCAACTCCTTTTGCCGCTACCACTGCCGTTGACACTGTTGGGCGAAAAGTTTGGGATCTTGGTGCCCGTGACGTTGAAATCTATATTAAAGGTCCGGGTGCCGGACGGGATGCCGCCCTGCGGGCTCTAAAGACGATTGGGTTTAATATTACCTTGATTGCTGACATGACCCCGATTCCTCATAACGGCCCGCGCGCCAAAAAGAAAAGAAGAGTATAAAAAATATGGCAAAGTATAACGGACCAAAACATCGGTTGGCAAGAAGGGAAGGACAAAATGTCTTGGAAAAAGGCAGCTCCTCTCTTCAAAGACGCCTCAATGTCCCACCGGGAGTGCACGGCCCAAAAGGTGCCCGAAAACTTTCTGACTATGGCCGTCAACTGCGGGAGAAACAAAAGGCAAAAAGAATCTATGGTCTTTTGGAGCGACAATTCCGAAAATACTTTGATCAGGCCATTAAAGTTAAGGGAAAAACCGGTGAAGCCCTTCTCCAAACATTAGAAAGACGCCTCGATAACATTGTCTATCGTCTCGGCTTTGCCTCCTCTAGATCAATGAGCCGGCAAATGGTCTCTCACGGCCACGTTCTGGTAAATGGCAAACGGGTCAATATCCCCTCCTATAAAGTAGCTATTGATGAACTTATAACTCTTGGGCCAAAAGCAATCGAAATGCCTACCGTAAAAAAACTCCTAGACAACGCCGAAGGAAAATTACCTTCCTATCTTGAAAAGAAAGCGGCTGCCGGAAGACTAATCAAAATCCCCAGTCGGGAAGAAATTCCAACTGAAGTAAACGAACAGTTAATTATCGAGTACTACTCTAGGTAATGCTTTGCATTACCTAGATCTGGTCCGCTTTTTAGCGGACCGTTTCGAGGTAAAAACAATTGTTATTGCGAAGCAAAACGAATGTTATTGCGAAGCAAAACGAATGTTATTGCGAAGCAAAACGAAGCGAAGCGTAGTTAAATATTTAAAAAAATAATTTAAAGGCCAAAAGAACGCAAGCAAAAATAATTGAATTTTGCATTTTGTCCTTTAATTAAAAAATTATGTCCGATCCAGTTTTTCAAATTAAAATCGAGGAGCAAACAAACTCCTATGGCCGCTTTGTTATTGAGCCTCTCCCAACCGGCTATGCCCACACGCTCGGGAACGCTCTTCGCCGAGTGTTGCTTTCGTCTCTTTCTGGGGCGGCTGTAACTAGCGTCACTATTGACGGCGTTCGTCACCCGTTCCAAACCCTTGAAGGTTTGGAGCAAGACATTGTTGAATTCGTTCTCAATTTAAAAAAGCTGCAAGTTCGCCTTTTGTCCGGTGAAACCGGGACATTAACCTTGTCAGCCACTGGTCCCGGTGATGTCACTGCTGCCGATATCAAGTGCCCTTCAACGGTCGAAATAGTAAATCCTAGCCTTTATCTGGGAACACTCGCCGACAAAAAAGGGAAATTAGTAGCTGAAATCACCGTCGGGAAAGGCTTTGGCTATTCAGTTGCCGAAGAAAGAAAGACCGACGTCATTGGTCTTATTCCGCTTGATGCCACCTATTCGCCTGTTGTTCGCGTTAATTATCGACCCGAAGCCACTCGTGTTGGTCGTCAGACCGACTTTGACCGGCTTGTCATGGAAATCTGGACCAATGGTACCGTAATGCCAATTGATGCCATGAGACAATCGGCCAAAATTCTTGTCTCGTACTTTCTTCAGGTCTTTGAGCCCCATGCCGAAGGCGTAGAAGTCAGTGTGGCCGTTAGTCCTTCCGTTTCCGACGACGTTCTAAAAATGTTGGTTGAAGAATTAGATCTGCCAACCCGTCTCGAAAACGCCTTGAAAAACGGCGGGATTGAGACCGTAGGCCAGCTTTTGGGAACACCAAGAAAAGAGCTAATGAAAATCAAAAACCTTGGCGGAAAATCACTCTCCATCGTTGAGGATAAACTCCGCGAAAAGGGAGTAGCCCTGTCAGTTTAATTAAGATGAAACATCGCGTAAAAACCAGTCGTTTCGGAAGGAACACCAATCAGGCCAAATGGCTCTACCGGAGCCTAGCAATGGAAGTGCTTGAACATGGTCGAATTCAAACGACCCTGGCTAAAGCAAAAGCCATCCGTGGTCTAGTTGATAAGCTCATTAATCTAGGCAAAAACGGGTCCGTATCCGCTCGTAGAGCCATCGTTAAAGAGCTTGGTTCAAATCGCCAGATTGAGTTAATCTGCAAAGAGGTTGCTCCAAAATTAACGGGCACTTCTGGCTACACCAGGATCATTAAGATGGGTCCACGTCTGTCAGACACCAGCGAAATGGTCCTGATGGAACTGGTCAATTTCACTGGGGTAAAGCCCGTGATCGTTGAGACTGTCAAAATGAAAAAGGAAGTCAAGCCGGAAACAATACAAGAGGCCGTTGTTGAAGAAAAACCCGTTAAAAAGATCGCTAAGGCAAAAGTCGTGGTAAAAAAACCATCAGTTAAAAAAACAAAGTAATGAAAATGAACAACACCAAAGTGAAAGACATCAAAAGAGAGACTCATACTCTTGATGCTAAGGGCGAAATCTTAGGCCGCTTTGCTACCAAAATTGCCCAATTGTTGGTTGGTAAGGGTAAGCCGTACTTCGTCCGCCACCTTGACTGTGGCGATTTTGTCACCGTTACCAACGGAAAACTAATTAAAGTCACTGGAAAAAAAGAAGAAAAGAAGCTCTACTCTCACTATAGTGGTTTCCCGGGGGGCTTAAAACAAAAACCCTTAAAAGTCATTCGAAAAGAAAAACCGACCGAAATCATTCGCCACGCCGTTTGGGGAATGCTCCCAAACAACAAACTGCGCGACAAATGGATCCAAAGGCTAGATATCGTAGCCTAAAAACGTTAAACTAAAAAACCAAATGCCAAGAGTAAAAAAAATCACCGAGGAAAAGTTAGAACTAACAAAAGAAGTTGCAACTCCGGCAGTGGTTCCTGTCCCAACTGTTGGATACTTCTTTGCTGTCGGTCGAAGGAAAACTGCCACTGCCAAAACCAGGCTTCATCTTGGAGACAAAGACGTCCTGGTGGGGGATAAGAAACTAAATAAAGGTGATGTTTATGTTAACGGTAAACCAATTGAGGTTTATTTCTCCGATCCCTTTGCTAAATCTCTTTACACCGAAGTTTTCCGAACCACCAACACAGTCAACCGTTTCATAACAACGGTTATGGTCGAGGGCTCTGGACCAAGCGGCCAAATCGGGGCGGTTATTTTATCCATTGCTCGTGCCCTTTGCCTTGTTGACCCAAAGTTTCGCCCAACCTTGCGCAAAAAAGGATTCATGACTCGCGATCCTCGAATGAAGGAAAGAAAGAAGCCTGGATTAATGGGTGCAAGGAAGCAAAAGTCTTCACCAAAGCGATAACTTGTATTGCGAGCGGAGCATCCCGAGCGGCAATGACCTATCCCTCATAATGTTTTGTCATATACTTAATCTGTGAGACTGCCAAAGAAATGGAATCTTCCAACGCTAATCTTTGCTTTCTTATTTGCTGTTTCAGCAATTTTTAATGTCTATCTATTTAATAAAAAACAGCAGCCATTAATTTCTGATTACGCAGTCATCGGAGTAATTGACGGCGACACTTTTCTTATTGAGGGGAAGCATAAAATTCGCCTTCGTCATACTCAAGCTCCGGAATTAAATTTTTGCGGTGGACCAGAAGCAAAAAAAGCTTTGGATGATTTAATAAAAGGAAAAAGAGTAACTTTTAAAAATGAAATTCCTGATCCTTGGGGAAGACAAATGGCCATGGTTTTTGTGGGCGATAAAAATATTAATCTAGAAATAGTCCGATCCTGCCTCTCTCGATATTATCCTGATGCCACTCCTTTTGAGGATGAGATGAAACAGGCCGGGGCCCTGGCAGAAAAAGAAAAACTGGGAATTTTTAAAAATTGTGAATCAATAACACCTCCTGACCCAAAATGTGTGATTAAAGGAAACATCAGAAACGATCGGGATACAAAAAAATATTATCTTCCCGATTGCCCTCAATACAAATTCGCCAAAGTCTCTCAGGATTTAGGTGAACAGTGGTTTTGCACTGAAAAAGAAGCTAACGCGGCCGGTTTCACTAAAGCAGAAAACTGCCCCTAGCCCCAGATAAAAACTAGGTTTTCAATTCCTCAATTTTCTTTGCCAAAATAAAATCCTTGTTCGTTAGTCCAGAAATTGAGTCCGTTGTTAAGGTGAGAGTTACCATTTCACTGAGTGACAATTTTGTCATAAGGAAGTTGCATCAAGTCCTAGTCGGGGAACCGAGAATCGAACTCGGGCTGCTAGACCCCCAGCCTAGCGCGCTACCATTACGCCACTCCCCGCATTTTGCCTTATAAATTTTACCACTCAATTGATTCTTCGGATATAGTTTGACTCGGTTGACAGACTGTCCCATTAACTGTTTAATGCGGTCAACGTGGCAAAACAAAAATCTGACAAATCCGATTCTCCAGTAGCCCAACAAACTGACAACTCCGGAAAACTCTCGGCCATCCGCTTGGCAATGGAACAAATCGAAAAACAATACGGCAAAGGTTCTATTATGAAAATGGGCGATGCTGTTCCGAAAACGCCAGCAGATGTTGTCTCAACCGGAATTCTTCCCCTCGACCTTGCCTTGGGAGTCGGTGGTTTGCCAAGGGGAAGAATTGTCGAAATCTATGGTCCTGAAGCATCAGGGAAAACTTCCGTGATGCTTTCGGTTATCGCTCAAACGCAGAAGGCGGGTGGAGTAGCCGCCTTCATTGACGCCGAACATGCTCTTGACCCTCAGTGGGCCGAAAAAATTGGTGTCAATTTGAATGAGCTTTTAATTTCCCAACCCGATACGGGTGAGCAGGCTCTTGAAATTGCCGAGACTCTCATTCGCTCCGGTGGTATCGACGTTGTTGTTATTGACTCAGTCGCTGCTCTGGTTCCTAAAGCTGAAATTGAAGGTGAAATGGGTGATTCCATGATGGGGCTCCAGGCAA
>CAYPLU010000031.1:8637-9599 GCA_964411775.1 uncultured Gammaproteobacteria bacterium
AGGCAAGGCTCATGTCTCAAGCCCTTCGAAAACTAACCGGAGTTATTAGTAAGTCAAAAACCATTTGTGTCTTCACCAATCAACTTCGCCAAAAAATTGGCGTCATGTTTGGTAACCCTGAAACGACCACTGGTGGCCTAGCCCTTAAATTTTATGCTTCTATCCGAATGGATATCAGAAAAATTGAACAGTTGAAAGAAGGCGACAATGTCATCGGCAGTCGACACCGAGTCAAAATTGTCAAAAACAAAGTTTCTCCACCATTTCGAATCGCCGAATTCAATATCTACGGCACCGGTCCTTCCTATGAAGATGGCTTAATTGACGTCGGGGTTGAATTAGGGGTAATTAATAAATCAGGGGCCTTTTTAAAATATAAGGAAACAATGCTTGGACAAGGACGTGATGCCGCAAGATCCTTCCTCCAAGAAAGCAAAAAAATTGCCAAAGAAATTGACACCGAAATCATGAAAAGAGTTCGCTCCGGTGAGGTTGCCGAAAAAGTGATCATGGGTGAAGAAGGAGAAGAATAGTAATATAATCCCCTGTGACCTACGGTTTTGATTTCGGCACCACCAACTCCTCAATTTCTCTTCTCACTGACGGGGTGCCCCGCCTTTTGTCGGTCGACAAAAAATCCATTGACCCAACCATCGTCCGCAGTCTTCTTTATTTCTTTCACCGGGAGCTCATTGCCAAAGAAAAAAAGTTCGGCCAGTTCGAATATACCTACAAAGGGGATTTCAAATTCACCTTTGGCCAGGAAGCTTTGGAAAACTACCTTAAAGATAATACCAACCGAACCCCTGGGAAAGTTGTCCAATTCTTTACTGGCAGAACCACTCAAGCAAACCCGCTTGTGATGGAAGATTCCGGTCCTGCCGACAGAACCATTACCTATTATGAAGGTCTGGACTTCGGCACCGGTCGGCTAATGCAGGCCTTAAAAACAGCTCTCAAAG
>CAYPLU010000032.1:0-9411 GCA_964411775.1 uncultured Gammaproteobacteria bacterium
TCAACCCGTTATGGGGAACTACAAAAAGGCCAAAAAAATCATGCTGACAACCAACTACCGTTCGACAAAAACCATTCTCGATGGCTCTTATGAAAAAAAAAAAAAAAATGACCCCTACACTCTTGAAGCTAAGCTTGGTATCAACAAAAATCTCGTTCCTGCCCAAAAACTAAATGAACATCCGATTAGATTTCTTCATTGTCAACGAGTCGAAGATGAAGCGGAGGCCGTAATAAATTCAATCAAAGCAATAAAGTCAATAAAAGAAAACGATTGTAAATGGAAAGACTTTGCCATTCTTTTTCGGGCCAATAGTCACAGTGAGGCATTTGTGAGGGCCTTAGAACGGGCGGATATTCCATTTCAGTTTCTGGGACCGGGGAACCTTTTCCATCAGGAGAAAATAAAGGACCTGATTGCTTATCTGAAGATTCTCTCCGACTTCACTGATTCCCTAAGTCTGTATCGGGTGCTCTCGATGGATATTTGGAATTTTTCTCAACGGGATTTAATTGCCTGTCTAAGCGAAGCCAAAAAAGCCAACGCTTCTTTATTTGAAGTCTTAGAAAAAACCGACCGCTTTGGTGAGTTTGTCGCTATGGTTCACCGACACCAGGAGAAGATCCCCAAAGAAACAGCCGGCCAGCTTCTTTTTGACTTTCTAGAGGAGTCAGGCCTTTTCAAAAAAGTCGTCGACTACGACTCAGTCGAGGGTGAAGAAGAAGCCCGAAATATCATGAAGTTTTTTGACCGACTGAAAGTATTTGAAAGCTCCCACAAAGATGCTGGGGTTGCGGCGGTTGTCGATTACCTTGACCTGGCCATTAATCTTGGCGAAAGCCCCTTGGCTGCCCAAATCGATTGGTCCGAAAATAACGCCGTTAATCTTTTGACTGTCCATTCAGCCAAAGGTTTGGAATTTCCGGTAGTTTTTTTGGTAAATCTAGTTGAAGGTCGTTTTCCGTCACGTGATCGAAGCGAAGTCATTCCCTTGCCAACCGAACTAATAAGAGAAATCCTCCCCGAAGGCGACTACCATCTTCAGGAAGAACGACGCCTTTTCTATGTAGCGATGACTAGGGCAAAGAGTCATTTGTTTTTTTCCGCCAGTAACTTTTATGGCGATGGGAAACGCGAACGAAAAATTTCTCCGTTCGTCCCCGAAACCCTTGGGGCAAATTTTGCCACTCAAAAAGCACCGGAAAAACCGACTGAAAAACAATTACCCCTAGTTGAATGGCGAAAATCACCTTCCGTCTCCTCTAAGTCCGAAAAGTATAAAGTTGACTTTCTTTCTTATTCCTCAATCGACACCTTCAAACTTTGCCCCTTGCACTATAAAATCAGAAACATTCTCCGGATTCCGGCTCCCATGACGGCCGCTCAGTCAATGGGCAACTCGGTCCACCTGGCCCTCAAAGAATTTTGCCAACTGAAAATGAATGGAGAGAAACCCAATCTCCTAAAAATCCTGAAACAAGTCTGGACCTCAGAAGGTTTTGAAGGGAAAGTTCACGAACAGGAATCTTGGAATAAAGCCGAAAAATATCTGACGCAATATCTGCAGTCCGATTTGGAGATCAATGGCAACCCGATCCTTTTAGAAAAATCTTTCAGTTTTCATCCCGACCAATCATTAAAAATCATTGGCAAAATTGATCGGGTGGATGATCTTGGAGATGGAAAAATTGAAATAATTGACTATAAAACCGGCAAACCACCGACAAAATCGGAGTTAATTAAAGACCTCCAAATGGACATCTATGCCCTTGCCGCCGTTGACAAAGGGATTCTTAATCGAAAAATCGAAAACGTCCTCCTGACCTTTTTCTATTTTGATTCAAATAGCAAACAAACAACCACCAGAACGGCCGCTGATCTTGAAAAGGCCCGCAAAGAAATTTTGGAAATAAGGGATCAAATTGAAGTCTCCGATTTTTCCTGTAGTCGAAACAAATTCTGTGGAAACTGTGAGTACAAGATTCTCTGTAACGGTTAACAGGCTATTTGCGAAAGAAAGCTGATTTAAGACGAAGGTACTTCCACCGAACTGTTTCAGCCGCCATTAAAATTCGGTAAAGTGGCGATAAAACCACGTCAATGGTTTGCGGAAAATCAATCGGTGTACCCCCCAGTCCTGCCTTAAGCCGGTAAAATCCCCACCACGGATCGTTTTCTATCGGCTCATTTTTATAGCTGCCCCATAAGTCATATGTTTTACATTTCAGCTTTTTTCCTAGTTTAATGGCCTCCCAGTGTAATAGCTGTGGCGACATGAGATGCCTATATTCATATAATGATCCACCATACGGGTAATATAGAAAGTCGTTAAACTTGAAAAGTACTATTGATGCCGTCGGCTTACCTTCAAAATAGGCATTCAGTACATGAATTATTTTTGTCTTTGACATGGTTTTCCACATAAGCCGGTAATAGTCCTCATTATGAGAAAAGAACTTCTGCCGCTTTTCCGTTTCTACTAAAATGGCAATGAATTTCTCCATTCCCTCTTCGCTAGTTTCTTCTCGAACCTCGACTCCTTTTCTTACGGCTAGACCAATGTTGTACCTCGTCTTTTCGTGAAGATTTGCTTTCAGTTCTTTCTCTGATTTTGAAAGATCAACATAGAATGTATGCTGCGGTAAAATTGGCTTCCCCTGTGTCCAGTTGTCATTGCGAGGACCCCGATAGAGATCGGGGGACGTGGCAATCACATTTTCAATAATCGGTTCAATTTTTAAAAATACCGCCCCGTTTTTTTTGCAATTTTTTTCTAGTTCTGTCAGTTCCTCGCTGTTTGGCATCATGCTTCTTGGCAAATAGCCAACCGTCTTTGAAAATCCCGGAATTTTGTGAAAGAAAACTTGAAAAGTCCGCTGAAGTTTTTCATTTCGAAATGACCCAAGCCGAAGAACTCGGGCCACGGTCGCCGTTTGTGAGCGAAATTCTCCCCACTCCCAACTTTGGGTCACATGAGTCGCCAAACGGTTAAATTCGCTGCAGTCAGAAATTTCTTTAATCATAGATTTGCCTCTCTCAACGAGCTTAACCAATTCGTTCCCAAAAGGCAATTGATTAACCTATCGGCCAAGGTTGGACTTGGAAACCCAGTTTGTGCTACGCTGGTTCCGCATGGACCTGAAATCGGTTTTTTCTTCCATTACCAATCGTTTTAATTCTCAGTCAAACAAAGCTGAAATCCATCTTGCCGTCAAAATCTCAACTACCTCGGTTACCGCCACTGTCTGGTCCGTTGAAGGAGGCAAGGTTATCATTGGCAAAGTCGGTTTCGCTTCAATAAAGGAAGAGACTGGCTGGGAAGATTTCCTAAAGACTGTTGACGCCGCCATCTCCCAAACCCTAAAAGATAATGACTCCGATGCCCAAAAGGTCATTTTTGCCGTTCCCACAGACTGGGTCACCGACGGTAAAATTCACCCGGAACATTTAAAAAGCCTCCGCCGTCTTTGCAAGGAGCTAGACCTGTCCGCCGTCGGTTACGTTGTTTTGACCGAAGCGCTGGAAAATTTCTTCAAAGAAGTTGAGGGGGCACCCTTGACTGGAATTCTCATTGGCATCGATGGCGACCGAACCTCTCTGTCCATGTATCGAGCTGGAAAAAACTTAGGCTCTGTGCCGATTGGAAACGATACCAATCCAGACAATTTTCCATCTGCCGTTGAAAAAGCTCTAAAGCGTTTTGCCGACGCAGAAATTTTCCCATCACGTTTTATTCTCTATAACGGCAAGAGCGATTTAGGACGACTTGCAGAGAAATTGACGGCTTATCCCTGGACAAAAAATCTCCCTTTTTTGCACTTCCCCAAGGTAGAAACAGTTTCCGCTGAGTTTGTTGTCAAAGCTGTCGCCGTCGCGGCTGGAATGCAAATGGGCGGTTCCTTTGAGGCCGATCTCTATCCTGAAGAAAAGTTCGAGTTTAATAAGAAAAGTCTAGGGGAAAATAGCTCTGTCGTCTCAGAGCCTCTTAAAGACACTATGCATAATAGTAAACCTGGAGTCGAAGACGCGGTCGAAAAAATCGATGAAAACGGCAATCCCATCGAACTTGAAGAAGTCTCAGCCGAAGATGCGGGATTTTTTGTAGATAATCCGTCCGGCGATCTGTCTTTTCCAATGCCCCCCCCGATAGAAAGTTCTCCTGCCAAGCCTGAACCTTCCGGACTTATTGAAATGTCAAATGATCGCAGTCAATCCTCCCAAAGGCATGTTTCAATCTCAAAGTTTGCAAAGATCTTTAACCAAATTTTTGCAACCTTATCCAAAAGACCTCGCCTTCTAGGTCTGTCTTCACTGACAGGGCTACTACACCAGCCTTCAAAATCCGATGGCCAATTCCGAGCCTCCGGACAATCACGTTTCAACTATCTCCCATTGGTTATTGTCGCTGTTGTGATCCTTGTGGCCATTTCGGCCGTCGTCTTTTTTGTTCCCAGGGCGAACTTAATTGTGGCTTTGGAAACAAAGCCATTTAATCATAGCCTAGAAGTTGTTGTTGCTGCTCAAAAAGAAGCCTCAGCTAGTGCCAAATCTATCCCCGGGTCTTTTATTGAAACCACTGAGGTAGGCACTAAAAAGGGCGTTTCCACCGGCTCAAAACTTGTCGGCCAAAAAGCCAAAGGCTCTGTCACCATCTACGGCACTCTTGCCAAAACCTTTGCTGCCGGAACGGCCATTACCTCACCTGATGGTCTACGGTTCACTCTCGATCGAGATGTCAATGTTGCTTCAGGAGATGCCGCCACCCCTTCAACGGTTTCCGTTCCCATAACGGCCGGAGACATTGGCGACAAATACAACCTAAGTTCCGCAACCAAGTTCACCATTGGCGGGTTATCCGCTTCACAATATCTGGCCAAAAATGACGCCAACTTTGCCGGCGGCAGCAGTCATCAGGCAACCGTCGTAACCAAAGCCGACCAAGACAGGCTCCTTGCTGCCTTGGCAACCGAGCTAAACGACAAAGCTAAAGTCAACCTCGCAAACAAAATCCCCGAGGGCACCACTCTTTTAGCTCAGGCAGTCACGAGCCAAACAACGAAAAAGGCTTTCTCAAAAGAAATTGACAGCGAGGCTGATACTTTCAGTGTTGACCTGACAATCTCTTTTAAAGGAGTCGTCTTCAAAAAAAGTGACATGGTCAACCTTTTCTTAGCAACTTTCCCTAGTGACACCCCCCCAAATTATCAGCTTGAACCCGAACCTGATATTTCCGTAGCGGGAACCAAATTTGACAAATCAAGCAATCCGATTCTGGAAACTCAATTAAACGGAAAACTTCTTCCCAAAACCAATATCGACAAGTTAAAAGATAAACTTGCAGGAAAGAGTAAAAATGCCGTTTTAAAAGAGCTATCAACAATACCGGGGTTTATTAGCATTCAGAAAGAAACAAAACCAAGATTTCTCAACTTTGTTACCGATATAGCTCTCCCCTGGCAAACTAAAAACTTGTCAGTTGAAATAGTCGCTCAATAATTAAATATAAAGCTACCTGTCCATGGCTCTCTACGCATACATTAAAGCCAAACCTGGTCAATCAAATTACATCACTAATTCCCCAAGGGTATTGACAAAAAGACGTCGTCGGGTTTTTGGTGTCGCTTCCACAATGCTAATCTTTCTGGGCATTTTTGTGGTCGGCCAAGTAGTCTATCCCATTGCCGCCTGGTACATTTTCACTATGCCCTCCTATCCAACTAGCATTGCTTCGCCGCTTGCCACCAACTTTCACCCCGAAAGATCACCGTTATTTCCGGCAATCGTTCAGGCAGCAGAAGTCTTCAGCCCCAATAGTGGCAACTCATATAATGCCAAAACTTGGTTCGTTGGTGCAAAAGACTTCACCGGAACATCGACCATCAAGACCTATTCAATATCAATCCCAAAACTTGGGATCGAAAATGCCTCTGTCAAAGTCGGCGATGTCGATTTAAAAAAATCACTGATTGCTTGGGAAACATCAGCCCTTCCCGGAAATTATGGCAACAACATTATCTTTGGTCATTCGCAGCTCCCTCAGTTTGCCAGCCCCAAAAGATACGATGGCATTTTTACCTATATCACCGACTTAATTGACGGCGATGACATCCTCATTGATTATGACGGCGTTCGCTATCGCTACGAAGTAATAAGTAAAAAGATCGTTTCCCCAACCGATTTGTCAGTTCTCGAACAAAGGTTTGATAACGCTTATGTTTCCCTTATCACTTGTGCTCCACCCGGAACTTTGTGGATGCGAGCCGTCGTAATGGCCCGAATGATTAAATCTTAAAGTGGGGTGTAAAATACCTTCATGTATCTAGGCGTTGATTATGGCTTAAAACATATTGGCCTTGCGATTTCTGAGGGGAGTTTCTCTGAACCCCGAGAAACTATTCACCCCAAAAATTCCAACGAGGCGATTAATCTCGTGGCAAAAAAGGTCGTAGAGTGGGGGGTCAAAACTATTGTTGTTGGCCTTTCCGAGGGAAAAAGTAAGGAACGGTCTCTCGGATTTGGATGCCAATTGGCAAAAAAAACTGGTCTAAGGACCGAGTATGTCGATGAGACACTCTCAACAAAGGAAGTCGAAAAGTTACCAAGAAATAAACACCACGAAGAACACAGTCTGTCAGCCTCAATAATTTTGCAGCGATACTTAGACGATCTAGCAGGTGAAAATAGTGGCGGTTTGTCCTACAATACGTAGTATGTTTAAAAACTTAATCTCACCAGTCCAAGCGTGGTTACTTTCTCAAGGCAAATGTGTCGGTTGTGGCACTGCTCTTGCCAAAGCAAAAAAAACTGGCAACATCCTCACTTGCAAATGCGGTCGAATTTTTGTCAATGAAAATGGCAAGTACCGTAGGGCCAAACTGAACGAAGTCTAATTCTCGTGAGAAAGATTCTGATTGTCCTAGTTGTTCTTTTGCTCATTTTTAGTTCTGGGTTTTTTTGGTGGCAATCTTCAACCGGCCCTAAGAATTTAAATGATACCGCCGTCGTCCACTTTACCGTCACCAAAGGACAACAACCCCGAGAAATTGCCAAAAATCTTAAAAGCCAAGGGCTTATCCGTAATCCGGTAGCCTTTTTCCTTCTCATAAGAAAACTCGGGATTGAGAAAAAAATTCAGGCAGGCAGTTTCCGGCTTTCACCTTCAATGACATCCGAGCAAATTGCTGCCAAACTTACTCTTGGGACTGAAGATATCTGGATAACTATCCCCGAAGGTTGGCGAAGTGAGCAGATCATCCAATATTTGGAAAATACCAATAAATCATGGATGGCTCAAAATGTCGGCCTAGACAACTGGCAAGATGCCGAAGGGAAACTTTTCCCCGAAACCTACCTCGTTCCCAAAGAGGCGTCCCTAGGTGACATCAAAAAACTCATGTTAACAACCTTTTCCCAAAAGATTACCCCAAAAATGCTTGAAGACGCGAAAAAAGCGAACCTGTCACTTGACCAAGTAACTACAATCGCCTCTTTGGTTGAGCGGGAAGCAAAACACGATGTCGATCGACCACTAATTGCCGGTGTAATCCTGAATCGCCTAAGGCAAGGAATGAAACTCGACATTGACGCCACCATCCAATATGCTATTGGTTTTACCAAAAAAGACGGCTGGTGGACCAAAGAACTGACGGATGCCGACCTAAGGTTTAGCTCTCCCTATAATACTTACACAAATCCTGGTTTACCGCCGGCGCCAATCTGCAACCCTGGAATTGCCGCCATCAATGCCGTCATTTACCCGACAAAATCAAACTATCTATATTATATAGCTGGCAACGACGATGTAACTCACTTCGCTGAAACACTCCTGGAGCATCAGCGAAATATCACCAAGTATCTCGACTAAAACTGCTTGACCCTTGACTTGCCGATTCTTTCTGCTAGAATCGTGCTAATTGAATATCGATTTTAGGCGTACATATTGTAGGTACGTTTCTTTATGTCGTGCAAAATCACGACTCTTTTGCTAACTGTCCAGCAAATATCTTAAATGACCACCGCAAAAACAAAAATATCGGCAAAACCAAAGACAAAAAGACTTTATTGGGGCCGCGCCTACCCTTCTCTTCCCGAACTTGATTTCATCTCACTTCAAAAAGAATCCTACGACCAATTCCTTAAAGAAGGCATAAGGGACTTAATTGACGAAGTCAATCCAATGTCTGATTTCACTAATAAAAATTGGGAGCTTTCACTTGGTGAATATACTTTTGGCAAGCCCAAATACACTCCATCCGCCGCTTTAACAAAGGGAGTCACTTATGACATGCCCATTCGTATTCAGGCGAGACTCTTAAACAAGCAAACCGGTGACGTCACCGCCCAAGAAGTTTTCTTTGGTGAAGTTCCGGTAATGACGCCATCCGGAACGTTTGTCATTAACGGCATTGAAAGAGCCGTTATCAACCAACTGGTACGTTCGGCTGGTGTCTATTTTTTAGGCGATATCGATCAAATAACTGGCCGCGTTCTCTACTATGCCGAGGTTCGTCCCTCCTTCCGCGGCAGCTGGCTTGAGTTTAACGTCTCAAGAAACAATGTCATTTCCGTTCGCATTGACCGTCGCCGAAAATTTCCAATAACTACTTTCCTCCGAGCAGTCGGCATTGGTTCAAACGAAGAAATTCAGAAGCTTTTTGCCGATGTAGATCCAAACGGCGAGTTCATTGAGACTACCTTAAAAAAAGATGTCACCCACGGTTCGGCTGAAGGCGCCATGGAAATCTACAAAAAGATGCGTCCCGGAGAACCGGTAGTCGTTGAGACAGCTATCGATTTTATTAACGAAATGTTTTTTAACATTCGTCGCTACAACTTAAGCAAAGTTGGTCGCTACAAGATGAACAAGCGCTTAGGCCTTGAAATTGAGAACAAGCCAAACAACTGGGTCCTAACTCGAGAAGATATCGTTGCCACAATCAAATACTTGATCCGTCTCCAAAAAGGCGACGCCGAAACCTATCTTGATGATATCGACAATCTGGCTAACCGGAGACTTCGCCGGGTCGGGGAGTTAGTAGGCACGGTTGCCTTCCGAGCCGGGATTATGCGCCTTGAAAAAGCAGTCAAAGAACGCATGAGTCTTTTAGATCCAAAAACTAAAGTCATGCCAAACCAGGTTATTAACGCACGACCCTTAATTTCTCAGCTAAACGAATTTTTCCGAACTTCTCAACTCTCAGCTATTCTTGATCAGACGAATCCTCTTTCTGAGGTCGACACGCTTCGAAAAATTTCGGTCATGGGTGTTGGTGGTATTCAAAGAGAACGCGCCAGTTTTTCAATTCGTGATATTAACTCCTCCCAATATAGTCGAATTTGTCCAGTTCGTTCCCCAGAAGGTCCAAACATTGGTCTCGTCACTTACCTCAGTCTTTATGCTCGAGTTGACGA
>CAYPLU010000033.1:0-9345 GCA_964411775.1 uncultured Gammaproteobacteria bacterium
AATTGTTAACGCGGTGATGGTGAAAAAAGGACGAGCAAAGTTTGTGGAATATGAGGATAGGAGAAAGTTGAAGTACGCAGACCAATTCTAAACCGTCAGCCTCGTGATGTTGCTAGCCAGAAGTTTTTTGCTGATCTCGTCTTCAATAACATCTTGAATGTACCTTCTAACTGATCTTGCTCCAAAAGCGGGATCGTAACCTTCGCTTACAATTTTTTCGATGGTTTCCGGCGTGAATTCAACCGTGATTTTCTTCTCAGAGAGACGTTTGGCCAGGGCTCCCAGCAGTTTTTTGACAACCAGTTTTAGTTCGTCTTTTGAAAGGGGACGGAAGACAATCACGCCGTCGAAGCGGTTCAAAAATTCCGGTGAAAAGATTTTTTGTTCTTGAACAAAGTTTAAAAGTCCGGAGTTAATTTCATCAATCGGGGTGCCTTTTTCGGATTCATTCTTGATAAAAAGGGCGCCGGCATTACTAGTGCCAATGATGATGTTTTCTTTGGCAGAAAACTTTTTCCCAGAGGCGTCGGTTAAGTAACCTTCGTCAATCAGAGTTAAGAAAAGATTTAAAACAACTTGAGGGGCTTTTTCGATTTCATCCAGAAGAAGAACCGAGAAAGGGTGATCCGAGAGGGCTTGGGTTAACTCGCCGGGCTTATTGGACTGGCTGTTGCCAATGAGTCTTTGGATACCTTCTTCGCCCTGATGCTGACTCATGTCAAGGCGAATGAGGCGATTTTCGCCACCGAAATACTGAGTAGCCAAGGCTTTGGCCGTTTCGGTTTTCCCCACTCCGGTGGGACCCAAAAATAGGAAGGTGCCGATGGGCTTGTTTTGGGAACTAATGTTGAGAAGGGCTCGCCGCAAGGATCTGGCTAATGCCGAGACAGCTGTTTCTTGGCCGATGACTTGTTGATGCAAAGACTCTTCCAAATTGGCTAACTTGGCTTTGTTTTCATTCGTTAAATTGCCAATCGGGATTTGGTTTTTGGTTGACAGATATCTTTGAACATCAGAGCCCCAGAGAAGCTGCATTTTTTGGTGATCAGCCCTTACAAAAGAAATTGTTTCATCTAAAAGGTTGATGGCCTTTTCGGGAAAGGGAACGTTAGCAATGAAACGATCGGAACTAGCAATGGCCTCTTTGATGGCGCTGTAGGAAATTTCGACTTTGTTTTTGGCTTCCAGGATGGGGGCGATTGACATTTCCATCTCTAAGAAAACAGTTTCAAGATCAGGGGGATTGATGACGACAGGCGTGAACAGTTTGAGGAGAGCTTCATTTCTCCCAAAAAGCTTGTCAGAGATTTCTTTTGCCGAAATGCCAATGATTCGAAGGGTTCCGTCAGGGAGAGTTTGAGAGAAAATGTCAGTAAGGTATATCACCCCATTATCAGAGATGAAAAAGCGGTCAACATTGTCAATCACTACAATAATATTGCCGGCAGAACGTGCTTCATCAAACAAACTGAGTAATAAATTTTTTGCTTCTGTTGGGTTTGGATCAGAGGCCAAAATTGAATTCATGTCCAAGTAGACTGTTCGAAATCCGACCAAAGGGTTTGAAACATCACCGGAAAAAAGTCTCCTTGAGAACTCGTCGACCACCGCGTGTCGACCGACACCAGGAACACCGGTAACAAGACAGCTGTTTTGGGAAGTTTTTAAAAGAGCTTGTTCAATATTTGCGATTTCGTTATCGCGGCCAACAACTAAAGGGAATTGGCCAAAGCCTTGCTGGAGCTGATATTTGTCCAAGTTGTTGGTGTAGCCGTAGGACCAGCCGGAACCAATTCCGGAAATTTTGCTGGGTTCGGTTTGCCGGAGAAACGGGGAAACTTTCGGGTCAGTTAAATGATCAAACCACAGGAAAACTCGGTCAAGATCGTGGTCGTCGTACAGATTTTTGTCCAGGAATTTTTTGAAAGGGTCGTAGGAACTCGAGTAGATTTTAATGAGCTCTTTTAGATCGGTAGTTTCGGGTTTGGTAGCCAGGCAAACATCGAGGTTGGTCATGTCTAAAAAGTCCTGAGAACTGATAACGAGCTTATGGCAGAGAAACCGGCCGATTTTTGTGCCGGTGAGAAGATGCCCCAGGGCTTTTCCAGCGGATTTTTCGGCTAAGCGAATATAGGTTAATTGTTCTTTTTGCGAGGAATATTTTTTAATTTCGAAAATTGCTAAGAGGAAGGGGAGGAAAACTAACGATGAAATCAATAAAATTAATGAAAATAATAAGGTTAATAAAATGACGAGAAGCCCAAGAAGAAGCACGACCGATCGAGCGATGATGCCGATACCAATCGAGACGAGATTGAAAGAAATCATCTCGGCAATGTCTGAGAGGATAATAGCCTGACGGCTTCTAGTTGTGGTAACGCGCCGGAATGGGGAGAAGAAAGTTTTTAGGTGATGAGGAATGGCAAACAGGTAAAACTCCTTAATCAGGAGATTTTTCACCCAAATGAGAACTGACCGGAAGGGCATTACATTCAGAATACCAAATCTGAAGTCTGCATGCTAAAAAGGTATTTTGAATTTGAAGCGGAAAATCTTTTTGATTATCCAATTGTAACGATTCTAGTCGCTCTGCCGTTTTTGCCAATCGTTACTTCGACGTGGCTACCACTGGCTGCGATTTTTGGTGATGACCCATCCTGTGCAATATTTCTTCCTGCGGCTACAGAACCAACTTCCGCACTTTCAGCAACATCTATGATAACTGTGTCACCACCATAAGTCGTGTGTTTTTCTCCAAGTACGTTCATGTCTCCTCCGCGTATATCCCCGTTTGTGACTACGTGGGCATTGTCACCAATATAGACAGCTTTATCTCTGTTGTCTGAGCGAAGCAATGCTCTTGCGGCGGCGATAATAATTGTGGCGCTACTAAGTGGTAAATCATCACAAAAATCAGCAAGCTGTTGTGCTGTAAGTTCTTTGATTACGATTAGGGTAAAGGGGCCTTTGGCTGCTTGGGCTACCTGTAGGAGGTCAGCGAGGGGGAGACCCGTTGCCTCGTCAAATTTTTCTAAAACGGATTTTCCTCTGAAAAGGGTACTGTCTTTTAGTTCCGCTGCCATACGCCCTATAGTGTATCACTTTTTGGGATTAAAGTCAAGTGCTACCGTTCAGGGTACCAAATCATTAACGTGCGTGTTAGAATTTGAAGACTAATTGGGGATGTAATGTCCTACTGGGACAGTTTTTTACGCAAATAGAGTCAGTGGCTAGAAGGCCGTCCTGAGTTTCAGTTTGGGGCGGACAGAATTAATATGGGCGGATAGTTCAGTGGCTAGAACGCCTTCCTGATAAGAAGGAGGTCCAAGGTTCGATTCCTTGTCCGCCCACAAACTTCAAGCGGTTCCGTTCTTGCGGAATCGCCAAGACGGAGGTTCATGGTGCATTAGTCCCGAACACGAATAGAGCTCGGACGCAAACTTTGCTTATTCCATGCTTACCCACAATTTTTTCTGGAGATCCGCAACTTTGGTGTTGACACTATGGGATCTTGGTGGTACAACAGTATCATGGTAGAACTTGGGGCGGATTCATCCAGACACCCGGCGCCAGATGGGTTTTTAGGACTTCTTTATGTGACATTTCTTTCGGTGGTTTCGGCTGTTTTGATTGTGGTTTCGGTTCCTGGAGCAATTCGAACTAGGCTCGCAAACAGGTAATTCTTCTTTTAACGCTTCTGGCGTTGACAAAACGGAGAAAAAAGCGATATTCTTAGGTCATGAATAAAAAAATGATTGTTTCCCTGTTGGTTGTTGGACTGGTAGTTCTTGCTGGAGTGCTGCTTTTTAAGGATAAAATTAAGGCAAAAGTGGCGGGAAAGATTGACAATAAAATAAATGAGGAAGTTACGGAAAAGGCCGCTGAGAAAGTAAACGAACCGGAAGCGGCAGTAGTGATTGAGGAAAACCTGGTTAAATTGACTGACCAAGGGTTTTTGCCGGAGTCAATCACGGTTAAAAAAGGAACGGTGGTTAGGTTTGTGAATGAGACGACCGGACCCATGTCTATAGCCTCTGATCCACACCCAGCGCACACTGATTACCCGGGGTTTGACCAGTTCAAATCAAGTTTTGCCGGGAAAGCGGAGTATGATTTCACTTTTGAAAAGGTCGGAACGTGGGGATATCATAATCATTTGAGTCCGGACATGAAAGGGACAGTGGTAGTGGAGTAGAGAGTTATTCTTCGCCAATGGCTCTGGCAAGCGCTTGTCCGTGATTTCTTGCGTAGTGATCTTGCCAAAGATTGCCTGCTGCGTTACTTATTAATGAAATTGGCACGTGAAGTGCTCCTGCTAAAATGATAAAGGCAATTAGGCCCGGCAACGCTTTTATCGGATCGTGATCACTTAAGGTTAATTGATATTTGGAAAATTCAATTGTGGCCTGAAGGGAAAGATATAAATTTGCAGGTGTCATAAGGGTAAGTAGCGTATTGTTTAATAGGTCGTGGCGCTTCTTGGCTGGTTCTAAGATTCTTGCAATTTCGATATGGCGATTGAAGTTTGTGAGAGGAGTGGTTTGTTCTTTGTACTCCAGCCACTTAGTTGGTTGAGCCAAAAAAGTAATTTTTTGATCAACAGTTCTTGACATGTGACAGGATTATAATACTCTGGTTTCTTGTTCTTTTGCTATAGTAAAAGCATGGCGAAAATGGGGCGGCGGGGAATGGTTCACTTGTTGGCGCTGGTATTAATACTTTTGTTGGCAGTGGGATTGACGGTTTTTATTTACGCCTCAAGCCAGAAGGTTGGTCTGTTTTCCCAAGCGGCAACCGAGGCGACCCGGAAATTTAGCGGGGTGTTGGAGCGGAAGAATAAGTGCCCAAAGGGGGTAAAGAGATGCTTTGATATTCGAAAAAAACTGGAAGAAACGGTTGATGTCCAGAGCACCGCTTATAATTTGTCAAAGTTTGTTGGCCGGCATGTTACGGTCAAGGCGATTCCGACCGGCAAGAAGTCGCCGCTAATGATTACTAAACTCCAGGCGACAAAACCGGTTTATACTCCCAAAGTATTGATGGTGGTTTTAAATCCAAAGGATGCGACGGGGAATTTGGCTGAGCGCTATTTTAAATGGGTTTGGGGGGGAAGAACGCTTCCCCAATTTGAATCTTACATCATTGAGTTTAACGCCAACGCGTTTACCCTTTTTTCTCAGGGACGGATTGATTATCAATTTGTCAAAACTTTGAGGGTGGAAACCTCGCCAAAATATACAAACGGATTTCAATTCACGGTTGATAATTATCAAAATTGCATCAACTCACAGCGGTTGCCAAACGGACTTACCTGTGAAGAGCAAAAAGCGTTTTTTGACCATGACGCTTTTGTGGCTGATAATAATTTGTGTTTAGAAGCGAATCAAACTAATGCTGACGAAATTTGGCTACTTACCAGCCCATATCTGACGAGGTGGGAATCGTGGATGCTTGGACCCGATTATAGTTTTTGGCCCAACGGCGGGGATTATGTTAATGCTGTTTGTAACAGGCATTTGATTGTTGATGGGCCTTCTTATGCCTCAAATGACACATTTTTGCACCCGTTTGGGCACCGGGTGGAAGCGACTCTTCGTTTTATAACTGATATTTGGTCTGAAACGGACCGGAAAAAGTACGTAGAGGATTTTGCAAATTTGACCCGGTATTCTCTGCCGCCAGCAAACACGACATGGCCGACTCCGGGTTGCGGAAACGCACATTTTCCGTTAAATGCTCTTAATCATTACGATTATTTTAACCAGACAAATCGCGATTTTAATTGCAGTGATTGGAATAATATTTCTAGTTTTTCCGGTACGACAGAAAGTTTTAATTGCCAGGCCTGGGGATGCACGGGTTCTGGCTGGCAAATGGTTTGGTTGGGGGGGATTCCTCGGTTGGATGGTCAGTTTGATGTGGCTCTTCGTAGCGGAAAAACGGTTTCGTTTCGGAAAGACTGGTGGTATTACCTTCTTTACCCGGACAACGCGATTAAGTTTGTCCGTGATAACAAAGCATCCATGGCTCCGACTAAGGGCAATTTAGAAAATTGGGTGGTGCAGGAGAAGGGAACAAGGTAAACTGAATCTATGTCAAAATGGCTTCCGTGGGCGTTTTTTGCCTCAGTCGGTTTTTTCTTGGTGACGATCTTCTTTCATACAGTCATCGAGTTTGACCAAGATCTTGGGAGACACTTGTTGATGGGAAAGATCATTGTTTCAGGGCTAGCAGTACCGAAGATCAATCTTTTGTCACATACCTACCCCAACTTTCCCTTCATCAATAGTCACTGGTTGTCTGAAGTGGTTTTTTATTTGGTCAATCAGGTTGGCGGGGCAGGGATGTTATTAGGGCTGAAAGTGGTTGTTATGACGGCGGCATTTTCTTTGACAACCCTAACCGCCTGGAAGTTTTCGCGCAGTTTGGTGGCCACGGCAATGGCTTTTTTGGTAATGGCGCCAGTTTTACTGGAAAGGACCGAGATTCGGCCGGAAATGTTTTCTTACCTGTTCACGGCAATTTTTGTCTATATTTTGCTTCTTAATCAAAAAAGATGGTGGTGGATCCTTCCGATCTTGGAGATTTTTTGGGTGAACATGCACATTTATTTTATTTTGGGGCCAATTTTGGTGGCCATTTTTGGCGTTCAAGTTGTTTGGTCAAAGAGACTGGAACGAAATTGGCTTTTGTTGATTGGTGGGCTGACAATAATCGCAACGCTTTTGAATCCGTTTGGCTTTCTTGGAGCAATTTACCCATTTACCGTGTTTGAAAATTACGGCTATTCGATTGTTGAAAACCAAAATATCTTTTTTCTTGAAACAGTAACGCGAAACCCAAATATTGCATATTTTAAGTTTGCACTAGTTTGTTTGGGCGGAAGTTTTATTTTAAGCCGGTTTTGGAAGCGACCACTAGTGATTTTTCTTTTGACCGGGTTGGTAATTTTGCCAATGGTTGCGATTCGCAGTTTCCCATATTTTTATTTGTTGCTGATGCCGGTAATGGCTCTGAATTTATCAGACTTGCAACCGAGAATTTTGGAGGTAATTAAGAAATGGGCTCATTTGGACTGGTTAGTGATTTTTGGAATCTGTCTGATCATTTTTTGGCAAGGATGGCAGGTCGTTAGTGGGAGTCATTATCGACGAACCAATTCTCAAAAGGAATTTGGCTTTGGAGTTTCGGAATCGGGGCGGACAGCGGCTGATTTTTTCTTGGTCGAGAAACTGCACGGGCCAGTTTTCAACAATTTTGACCTTGGGAGCTATCTGGAGTATCGCCTGTACCCAGACGAAAAAATGTTTGTGGACGGCCGGCCGGAAGCCTTCCCGGCCAACTTTTTCCAGAATTTGTATATACCGATGCAAATGAATCAGGAGGATTTTGACCGGGTGGACGCCCTTTATGGGTTTAACGTCATCTTTTTTGCCCATACCGACGGAACTCCTTGGGCAGAGAAGTTCCTGTCGTTTATCCAGAATGATGCCCGTTTTGTACTAGTTTACCTTGACCCATATGCGGCAATTTGGGTTAAAAAGGGGGTTTTTCCGGAGGTGGAGCAAAAGTTTGCCGTTCGACCTGAAAGTTTGATTTCTCAAGGAAAAAATCTTCGGGAGACGATTTATTTGGCTCGGGTGGCTCAGTTGTTTGGATGGGGAAAGGTTTCAGAGAGGCTTCAGGAAAGAGCGGCCGCCTTTTTGGTTGGGCGTTGACAGTCTCGGCTGATTTTTGATAGAATCGCGTTGCTTTCAACAGTTCGGGAAAAACTTGATGAGAACACAGCCAACATATACCTTACAAAATAGCGTCTGACGCTTTTTTGAGGTCTGCCAAGCGCAATTTTTGCGTTTGGAGTTTGTCATCAATTTCACCCGCTTTGAGGCGGGTTTTTCTTTGTCCGCCGGAGCTTTAGCGAAGGAGGATTTTGACAAGTTAATTGACCTGAGAGAATTGGGGGCCCGTAGTTAATCGGTATAACACCTCGTTTGCAACGAGGAATGAGCGGTCCAATTCCGCTCGGGTCCACACACTGAAATTATTAATTATCAATGATTAATTATTAATTGATAATTGTTAATTGATAATTTTTGTTCTTGCTCTTTGAAATGTGAATAGAAGGTTCAAAATTCCAATTAATTTTTGATTGGGAAAATCTTTACAGCAAAAAAACAAATTTTACTCATAATGCCAGTGGTGGATGCCTTGGCAGAAAGAACCGAGGAAGGACGGTTGAACGAGGCCGATAACGACGGGTTGCTCTCTTACAAGCTTTATCCGTCGGTTTCCGAATGGAGAAATCCTCAATGTGATGAACATTGAACTTGTTGGTCAATTCATAACCAACAGGAGGGTACCCCCTGAACTGAAACATCTAAGTAAGGGGAGGAAAATAAAACAAACAGCGTCGACACTTGTGTCGATTGTGATTCCCGTAGTAGCGGCGAGCGAACTGGGAAAAGGCTAAACCCCGCCTTTGGCGGGGGGTTGCGGGACTGAAATATGGCATGAGTTTTGGATAGAGGAATACTCTGGAAAGAGTAACCAAAGAAAGTGATAGTCTTGTACTCGAAATTCAAAATTCGCTTATCAGTATCCCAAGTATCATGGGGCACGACACCTTGTGAGAATCAGTGACGTCCAGCGTCATAAGCCTAAACATTCTTTCTGACCGATAGTGAACTAGTACCGTGAGGGAAAGGTGAAAAGTACCCCGGAAGGGGAGTGAAATAGTAACTGAAACCATTGGCTAACAAACAGCAGGAGCCCGGCCGGCCGCAAGGCCTCTGGGTGACTGCGTGCCTATTGAAGAATGAACCGGTGAGTTGCTCAACGACTGTTTTTGCTTAAGCAAATTATTTTGCGAAAGCGTAGTGAAAGCGAGGTTTAAATGACCAAAACACGATAGTCGTTGGCAGACCCGAAACCCGGTGAGCTAACCATGAGCAGGGTGAAGCTGCTTCGAAAGAACAGTGGAGGCCCGAACTCGTTGTCGTTATAAGGACATGAGATGACTTGTGGTTAGGGGTTATATGCCTAACGAACCGGGAGATAGCTGGTTCTCCCCGAAATATATATAGGTATAGCGGTTGGATTAGACTCGTGGAGGTAGAGCACTGGATGGATACGGCCTAGCAATAGGTCTTATCTAACCAAACTCCGAATGCCGCGAGGAATTGCCAGCCAGTCAGAAAGCGACGGCTAAGCGCCGTTTTCTAAAGGGAAACAGCCCAGACTTATAGCTAAGGTCCCTAAATAGAATCTAAGTTAAAGGAGGTCAGATCTTTAAGACACCCAGGAAGTTGGCTTAGAAGCAGCCACCTTTTAAAGAAAGCGTAACAG
>CAYPLU010000034.1:0-1836 GCA_964411775.1 uncultured Gammaproteobacteria bacterium
GGCTGCACTAGCAAGTTTTGAACAAGTTTATGATGTGAATTTGTATTCATTTACAAATTATTTATCCCGTATTAAGGCTCCAATTCTTCTGCAACAGGGGGAGGCTGACCAGCAAGTGCCAAAAAGGTGGAGTGATGAAATGGCAGCGAATTTGAAAAAAGAAGCGACAGAATCGGCTATTACCTACAAAACCTATCCTGGGGCGGATCATAACATGACGCCGGGGTGGGAAAAAGCGGCAAGTGACTTGGTTAGTTTTTATTCCAGGACACTTAAAAACTAGATTATTCTTCTCCCCTAGTCAAGGCTTCTACAAGTGGTGGATCAATTTGGTGGTAAATAGAGGCGGTGTCAGTAATTGCGATGGGGCGAATGTGGCGTTTTCCGTGAAATTTTCCAACAAAAATAGCAATCAGCATCAGTGCGTGTATTTTCACTGCGTCTTTGGAGGAACCTCCTTCGGAGGTCAGCATCTGATCCAAGATAAGGTTGCCTCCTATGACTAGGCCAATTTCCCACAAAGCGATGATCGAAGCATTTCTAATAAAATTTGCAAAGTCGCTACGCTGCTCTTGATAGACGGTTTCAATTTGGGATTGAATGTGTTTGACTGAAACATTGCCAGGGGAGGGAATGGTGTCAGATAAGTTTCTAACCTCAGATTTGTACAATTGGGCAGATACGGTAGGCTCGTTGGTTTCAAGGGCTTTGGCAAGATCGCGATTTTTTACTTGGGCTAGATGTGTTGGGTTTCCATCGGGGCGCTTTCCTTTGTTTGCACTGACGCGAAAATAGTCGCGCTGCTCAGATTGTTGGGAACTTGCCATGCCGATATTATACTATAGGTTCGCTATGATGCAAATTTGGTGAAGTAAATAAAGGCGGATTAGGTTAAAATAGGCAGATGGCGAAAAAAGTGGTGGTCTCGAAAAAAACTTTGAAAAAGCTCCCGTTTGAGGTGAAAACTGAGTGGGATTTGAGTAGAGTTTTTCCGAGTGACGAAGTCGCCGCAGATCTTGAATATCAAAAAAAAGCCATTGCGGATGTCCAAGCCTTTTGTGATAAATGGCGCAAAAACAACCAATATCTTGAGGACCCGAAAGTTTTTTTGACCGCTATACAGGAGTATGAAGCGATTGTTTCCAATTATGCCTTTGGGGGAAAGTTTCGCTATTATTTTCATCTCAAGTTTGACCTCAATAAAAATGACGAAGAAGTGGCGGCGAAACATTCCCGAGCCAAGGAATTTGGCGCCAAGATGACCACGATGCTTTTATTCTTTGCTGATTCCGTTGCCAAAATCCCGGTTGAGACGCAGAAGAAGTTTTTGAGTGTGCCAGAACTATCAAAATACCGACATTTTTTGGAGAAACGGTTTGAGCTCGCAAAGCACATTCTAAGTGAAGGAGAAGAAAAGATTTTGGCTCTCAAAAGGGCCGGAAGCTATGAGAACTGGACAGAAATGGTGGAGAAGTTTATCGGGAAAGAAAAACGCTCAGGTAAGAGTTTCGAAGAGCTCATTTCGGTGGCCTCATTTAACAAACAAAAGAAGCGGCGAGATCAGGCAACGAAGCAGGTGACCGAGATTGTCAATAAGGTTGCGGATGCGGCCGTGGAAGAATTAAATAGCGTGCTTCTTGATAAGAAAATTGATGATGAACTGAAACATTATGGTCGGCCGGAGGAGGCCAGTCTCTTGGGTGATGACATTGACTTGACAGTGGTTGAAGCCATGATTGCAGCCGTTGTTGGGGCAAATCACTTGTCACGGGAATTTTACAGGTTGAGGGCGAAGCTTTTTGGAGTGAAGAAAATGGCTTATAACGAAAGGGTTTT
>CAYPLU010000034.1:1846-8637 GCA_964411775.1 uncultured Gammaproteobacteria bacterium
TGCCTGATAATTTTTCTTTTGACGAAGCAGTCTTGGTTGTTGATCGGACCTTTGCGAGACTCGACCCAGAATTTCAGAAGATCTATCGAGAAACTTTGGGGCGAGGTGGGGTGGATGCCTTCCCAAAGAAAGGCAAGCAGGGTGGCGGCTATTGCATGGGGTGGACCCTCAATTATGAATCGCTCATTTTAATGAACTTCACTGGCAAACTGAATGACGTGCGAACGTTAGCCCATGAGTTTGGCCACTTATTTAACAATGAGCTAATGAAGAAGAAGGTGACGGAGGTTAATTATTTGACACCATTGTCGACGGCCGAGGTGGCGAGCACCTTCACCGAGGATTTTGCTCTTGAAATGGTGGCGGGCAGTTTAAATTCTGATGAAGCCAGGTTGTCAATCCTCATGGCTCGTCTTCTTGACGACATTGGATCGATTTTCCGCCAGGTTGCCTGTTTTTGTTTGGAACAAGAACTTCACGCGAAGTATCGGGCTGAAGGTTTTTTGTCGAAAAAAACGATCGGTGATCTTTTTGTGAAGCATATGGGTGCCTATCTTGGAGATGCGATTGGCATGAGGGGTTTTGAAAATTGGTGGGTCTATTGGCACCATATCAGATATTATTTCTATGTCTATTCCTATGCTTCCGGGCAATTGATTTCAAAGGCTTTACAGGTGGAGGCGAAGAAAGATCCAAATTTCATGCAAAAATATAAGGAGTTTTTGGCGACGGGTGGATTAAAGTCACCAAAAGAGACATTTCTTGAGATTGGCATCGACATTGCAGATCCGAATTTTTGGAAAGAAGGATTGGGGGAATTCGAGAGGAATCTTCATGAGGCAAAAAGATTGGCGAAGAAGTTGGGGAAGATCTAGCTGGGGTCTTGAGTGTCGCGAGTTCTATTGACGATGCCCCTGACTGCATAGGGAGAAATTCCAACCTTACGGGAGGTGTTGGCAATTGTTTGATGTTCACTTAATCTTGATTGAAGGTGATCGATTAGGACTGTTATACCAACAATTACGGCAATTTTCAGGAGTGGCTCTACCGCATCTAACTCGAGGTGGAGAGGCGCTTCCCATAACAACCAGGTGGTGGCTGTGGCGGCTAAAAAAATTGCGGCTACCCGCTGTCGAAAATTATCTTTTTCTTCTTGGGCATGCATTAGAAAAATGTGTTTAACCAGCTCCCAGCCGTAGAAAGTCGTCGTTTCATTAGTAAGATTGTCGGTTGGGTGTCCGTCGGCGTCGAGGTAAATCCTTTTAAGCGGGAATTGCTCTTCCCAGAGTCGGTTTACTGTTTGTAGATCCTCCTCGTCTCCGTAGGCACTCTCTATTGCCGCTTTCAAAATAGGGGTTGGTTGGTAGGCGGCGTGTGTTTCTTTGGTTCCGCTCTTGCCGCCACCTTTTGGGGCTGAAGTATCTATTTCAATATAGTTCATGGGATTAATTTGTTTATATCCTATAGTTGGTTATAACACTTTGGGTGGTGATGCGCTAATGGGGGACAGATTTTAGTAATTTTTCCAGTTTTTCTTTTTGATTTGTCTGTTGGTAGAGACTGGCAAGAGATTGCCAGGAAAAGATAAATTGCGGGTCAACTTCAATTGCCTTTAGGAAATATTTCTCGGCCAGGTCAAAATTTCCCAAACTAACATAGGCATTAGCAGTGTTATGGTAGAAATTGGGGACATGCGGGTTTATTTCTATCCCCCTTTGATAAGTCTTGATTGCCTGTCCGAGCTGATTATTATCTGAGTAGGCCATGCCTAGGCCGTTTGTGATCCTAGCACTTTTGGGAGCGTATTTTAGAGTCTAGGAGTAGAAACGAATGGGGTCGATCCAATCCCTTTGGCGTGAAAGGTTTCGCCAAGAAAATAAAATTAATAAAGTGAATAAAATGAATGAAACGAATGAGCGGAGATGTTTGGACGAGATTGCTTTGCTGGCGCTCGCAATGACAATCGTCCAGAAGGCGAAAAAGAAAACGAGCGGAAGATAAAGAAAGTGTTCATAGAAAATACCGTTAATTAGAACCGCTCCGGTGTAGGGAATGAAACTAGCGTAGAAGGCCAGGAAACAAAAAATTAAGATTTTTGATTTGCGAATTGCCGCTAAAATTGTGACATTGGTAATTAGAAACAGTGCTAGATAAATATTGAAAAAATTTGTTTGGACGGAGATTGAATAATCCCGCTCCATAAATAGGTCTTTAGGAAAGAGAAGTAGGCTCATGTAGAGATAGAGGTTTTGGACAAAGGTTAGGAGGCGAACGAGAAGGGAATTTGCATACGGACCGTTGCCCCAAGCACTTTTTATGTCGAAATTGTTAATAAAGGAAAAGTGGTACCAGAGATAGCTTATTGCGGCAATAAAAAAAGACCAGGATTTTTTCCAGTCAAGTAGAAAAATTAGCGGCAGGAAGACAAGACCAGTCTCTTTAGACAAAACAGAAAGGATGAAAAAGAACAAACTTAGGGGAATCATATTTTTGCGCTCATCGCGCAGGAGAAAAAAGATGAGGGAGAGAAAACCAAAGAGGACATAGAGCGGGTCGGAAAGGCCGGAAATGTAAGAGACGGCTTCGGTTTGGACAGGGTGAATGAGAAAAAATAGTGAGATTAGTAAGGCAATCCAAGTGCTCGATTCATTTTTGGGTGCTCGCTCCTCTTTGAGATCCTGCGCGCCCAAAAATTTAAATCTCGCACTTTTTTCCAAGATAATTTTAAAAAAGTAAAATATTGCACAAGCTGCTCCGGTGTGAGCAAGGATGTTAAGAAGATGAAACCAGAAAGGGTTGGGGCCAACCGCTTGGTAGGTGGCTGCATAGATAGTTCCTTGAACCGGACGGAAATAGTTTGATTCTTTATCCCTTCCGGAAGTTAAGGAATGGGTAAAAAGATTGCTTATTTCAAATTGTTGAACATATCGATTGGCATAAACAAAATCCTCGTCATCCCAAATAAATTGACCAAAGAGGGAGGGAAAGTAGAGAAGAAAACCAACAAGAAAGATAATGACCAGGTGCCACCGAGGTTTCATGGCCAAATTTTGACATTGTTTCCTACTTGCCGCAAGAGAGCTTTGTTAAGAATGTTGGTCGACCGATGACACAATTCTGAAGCTCTTTCCTTGAGTTGTGAATTTCTGCTGGGCCAGGGCTAAATCCGCAGGCCTATAGGTCGTGGCAAGGGTTATTCCGGTATCATAGGTTTTTCTTCCTATTGAAAGTCTTTTTCCGATAACAGGTATGGTAAATTCTTTCCAGGCTTCGGTTCTTGTTTCGAGGAGTGTACTAACAATCATTAGTGTTGATTATACCACTATCAATCTGTGCTGAGGGAAGGATTCGAACCTTCGTAGCCGTTTCCAGCACCAGATTTACAGTCTGGCCCATTTGTCCACTCTGGTACCTCAGCTCTGAATTTATATTATACAGTGGCCTTCAGTTTGAATCTAGTTCAAGGTCGGGTAGTGGGGTGGGGAGTAAAAGATTATCAACGATTTTTTGAGCGACAAGATTTGGATCTTGGGCAGAGGCAAGATCTTTTTGAAACCCGGCTTTAGCAAACATGGTTGTGTTCATCTTTCCGGGATAACAACCAAGAACGGCAATGCCGAAGGGAGCAAGTTCAAGTCTTAGACATTTGGTGAAACCGGTAACGGCCCATTTGGAGGCATAGTAGACGGAGCGGTCAGGTTTTTCTGCCAGACCGGCCATGGAAATGATGTTGACGATTTGACCACTTTTTTGTTTTTTAAACTGGGGCAGGAAAGCTCTGGTTAGGAGCATGGTGCCAAGGGTGTTCACTTTTAGAACAGCTTCAATTTTTTTGGGTTCATTGGATTCGAGGGGCCCCTCGATCCAAATGCCGGCGCAGTTAATGAGGATGTCGATTCGTCCATATTTTTCAAGAATATTTTTGGCAGTCAAAGTAACCTGACCATTTTCCGTAATGTCACATTCCTCAAAATCACAGGAGATTTCCTGAGAGACGGTCAGCAACTTTTCCTTGGTTGGGGAAAGGATGACAATAGTGTTTTCCGGAGACAATATGCGGGCAATGGCCTTTCCAAGGCCGTCGGTGCCGCCACTGATGACAATAACTTTTTGCTTCATGTTTGGAGCCGAAGGGGAGAATCGGACTCCCAACCTACTGTTTACAAAACAGTTGCTCTACCATTGAGCTACTTCGGCATCTTGGCTTAAAAAGGTGGACAAACGATATTTAATTTTAGCATGAAAGATCCTGTCCTGGTTAAGATATCTATCTTATAGTATAATGTAAAGAATGTTATTTCGTAATCCTGAGGGGGGACCCACAAAATCAGGAGTTGATCGACTTACCGTAACATTATCTTCCGCCGCAACGTTGATTGCTAATGGAGGAGCGCAGCTTTTTGTGGAACTTTCGAAACCAGCGGCAGTAATAGCGGAAAAATTTCCTAGCGGATTTAATCCGGAATTGCAGTTTGCGGAAGGAATGCTAATGGCAGCCCCGGGGGTGTTCTTGGCGTTGTGGCTTCTTAGTCGGGTAGATCTTGATCGCAAGGATAGCCAATTATTTAGTCTGATCATGATTCCAGCAATAGGCGAGCTGTCATACATTATTTCAGCTCTGGTTATTGGCCCGATATTTCACGGCTTATTTGGACCAGCGGACTTAATGGAGTTTTTGAGGCCTTAGGGGCAAGAAAAGTTCCCTAAAATGGTAGGCAGATCTGAGGTATTTCCCCGAACTTTAATGGCTTATCGAAATCCTCCTTGCTTTAGCGACTGGCGCTTGGCAAAAAGAAATTTCTTTTCTCAACTGGGTTGAGATTTCGCCTGATCGGTTAAACGGTGACGAGGAAAATTTCCTCTGATCTGGTCCGCTCCTTCAGGGAACTTCTTAACTACAATTATATCTCTTCAAGTCAAGGCTTGGAAGGCAAGTTTTGCAAGGGTTGTGTACGAATTAATGCAAAAGAAGATTGATGATCGTCCGAATGATCGGCGAAATTATTCCGAAGATGAAACTGGGGAAGAAAAAAAGAACAAAGAAAATTAACATGAAACCAAAACGCTCCAGTTTTTGCAGTTCAATTGACATTTCGTCAGGGAGAAGCCCTGTCAGAACTTTAAAGCCGTCAAGCGGAGGAAGGGGAAAGAGATTAAAAATTGCTAAAGCCACATTCCAGGTGATGGCGGTTCCAAGAATTTTAAGTAAGACAGAAAGAACTGAAGTGTCGGTTATGGTCAATGAAAATACTCGGAAGAGGATGGTTAACCCCACGGCGATAGCGAGATTTGTTAAGGGGCCAGCCAGAGCGACGATAGCCATGTCCTTTTTTGGCTCACGAAAGTTGAACGGGTCAACGGGTACTGGTTTGGCAGCACCGAAAATGATTCCTGATCCCGAAAAGGCTAGTAGAGAAGGCAGAGCAATGGTCATGATAGGGTCAATGTGAGGAATCGGATTGAGCGTCAGGCGTCTTGCTAATCTGGCGGTTGGATCGCCCAGGAGATCGGCAACATATCCATGGGCAATTTCGTGGAGGATAACGGAATAGATGAGAATTGCCAAATCGACCACAAACATGCTAGAATCTTAACACACTATGACAGCATGTGACATTTGCGGAAAAGGCGTCCAGTATGGCCACAATGTGCGTCACACGCACTCGGGGCAATGGATGAAGCGGGCGACCAAGACCCGAAAGATTTTTCTTCCTAACCTTCATAGGGGGAAAGTTTTAATGAGCGGGGCGGTTAAAAGTGTCAAAGCCTGTGCTTCTTGCATGGCACAATTTAAAGTTCCAGCGGCTAAACTTTTGGAAATAAAAGCTCAAAGAGCGGTTTCGGTCACAGCTTCAGCCTAACTTCAATTTTCCCGGGTTGTTTTTTCTGTTTTTGTGAATCAAAATGAATTGGGGAATCGAATTGGGTTAATGGCTTCTTTTGCGTGTGGTATCTCTCTTTTTGGAGCAGTTTAATTCTTTTTATTTTTTATATTGTGAAAAAAGAGTTATCAGGTAAGCCGCTTTTTCCCAAGCGTCAGAAAATTACCGAATCGTTACGAAATGCTGATATCTTGGGCACTGGTTTAGTCCTCAGCGTTCTATTGGCTACCGCCTATTTTGTAATGGAGTTTTTTAGTGGGAAAGCTGAAATGGTTGGCCCAGCAGGACTTGGAGCCCTGCTGCTTCTTTCACTACTTAGCAAGTAAAAATTTATTGCTGTGTTGAGGTTTTTTCCCTTCAAATTGAATTTCATCCAAAACGAGTTTGCTTTCTTCCAGGTGACATTTCCTAATAATTATCCGCTTACCATCTTTAATGGTCCATAGACCTGGCCAGGGTGTCATGGCTCGAAATTGGTTATAGGTTTCTGGTTTCTCCAGATTCTCGAGTTTAACGAACCCATCATTTTTAGTTAAGAATCGGCAAAAAGTAGCTTTTGAATGATCTTGGGGAATCAGTTTTTGATTAAAATCAAGTGCGGGGATGATTTTTGAGATTTCTAGGAAAAGACGGGTGTAGAGTGTGCCCGTTGTATCATTTGGATTAATTAAAAAAGAGTCTTGCCAAAGAATTGGTCCTGTGTCCATTTTTGCCTCTATTTTGAAAATGGTAACCCAAGCCTTTTGATCTCCACGAAGCAGGGTGAATTGCACGGGTGAAGGACCGCGAAGATCGGGGAGCTTTGAAAAGTGAATGTTAAAGGTTCCCCTCTTTGGGAGGTCGAAAATTTTTTCTGGAATAATTAAACCATAATCGGCGACCACGGCCAGGTCTGGGGCAAGATCTTTG
>CAYPLU010000035.1:0-7904 GCA_964411775.1 uncultured Gammaproteobacteria bacterium
TAAACTTCGTTGATCCCGAGACATTGAGCCCAACCCCACTGGCGGTAATAATAATTCCGGTTGCCGTCGTTGCTCCTCGGGAAGTCACGGTGGCCAAAGTCGAAGCGTCAGCAATTGTCACTTTCGTCGAACCTGACAAAGTGATATCCGTGCCTGCTACCAACAGGTCCTTTAAATCGACAAAGGCCGGGGCACTAGCTCCGGCCGAGGTCAAAACCTGACTGCTCGTCCCTGGCGGAGCCACTCCCAATCCCGTTGCTGTCGAATAAACCACTCCTCCCGCCCGAGGCGTTAACGCCGCTCCCGTCCCGCCGGCGGAGACAGGCAGGATCCCCGTAATCTCCCCTGTTCCTCCACCCAAGTTAACTGGCCCCGCAGTCAAAAATCCGTCCGCATCAGCTCGAACGACACCGGCCCCAATCGTTGCGATCCGCACGCTGTCGTTAAACACCGACCGAATATTAAAGTCAACTTCCAAATCACTTCCACCAATTTCCGCCGCCAAAACCGCCCCTCCGCTTGCTTCCACTTGCTGGTTAATTTCACTTAACAACTTCGTTGCTGAAGGTGATTTGGCTGTCAATAGCTGATAATCACCAGCCTTTTCAGATCCAGGCTTAGTATACGACCATCTTTTTGCCACAACCGCACCGCCAATAAACAATAATGCCGCCAAAAATCCTGTCAAAACAATCTTTTGGTATTTGGATGAACCCAAAGCCCTTGTAACCAAAAAAGGCTTAGTTTGGAATTCCGGTTTTTCCCTCTCAGGAGAAAAAATCACCGCCGGCTTTACCGTTTCCGAGTCTGGACTGTTTTGTAGAGACAAAAGCTCCTGCAGCTTAAGAGCAATTTCCGGGTAATCAACCCCTTTTTCCCTTTCCGTCTGGATAAAAATTAATTTCTCAACCGTGTCTGAAGGCAAATGTCCCTGAGTGGCCTGCCTGCCTTTACCCGCATCCGACAAAAAACCTACCTGCGATCGCCGAACCATGTTTGGCAGAAGGCCAATCTTGATGTAATAGCGGATTCTGTTGTAAGGGTCTCCAAACCCAAAGTCAAAACCGAGTTCTTTGGCTCTTCTAACTATTTCCGCAACCGGGAGGAACCTGTCTTCTTTGGTGGGCAGTGATTGGGCAGACATTTTTTAAGCTAAAAACTCATGAAGAATTAAGTGGGATTTTAGACCGCTAAGAAAGGCCAAAAGATTTTTTTTCTCACGAAGAACTTTACTTATTTTCTCATCACGGAAATTGTTTCTCATCATGGCAACATTCAGTAAATCAAGTTCAGATGAGGTTGTCAATAATTAAAAGTCATATGTAATAAGCGCCTCTCCAAAAACACAAAAATTGGCAAAACTCGCTGTTACTAAAAGCCAAAGGTCCACTTTTCTCACGAGAATTCATGCCTAAAAAAATGGTTTGAAAATAAATCACCAATGGACCGTGATACAATTTACTCAAACTAATTACTCAAACTAAAACTGCCCATGACCAAAAAACTACTTGCCTCGGGAATTTTTATCTGCCTCCTTCTTTTGTCATCTCGTGCCGTCTTTGCCACTAGCTTCGGTGTTGGCATCGCTACCTTTATCGAAGTTGAAGATAAAAATGCTCCTGACGGTTCGATCATTAGTTTCAAAGCCGGAAAATATCTTTTGACCACCATCCCTGGTGACATCGACCTTTTTGGCGTCATCAACGATCATCCCAGCATCTCATTTCGAGAAACTGTTTCCCCAACCGCCAGACCCGTCATTTCAAACGGTACTTCACCGGTTCTTGTTACTGCCGCCAAGGGAAAAATCAACCGAGGCGACTTCGTTACCTCCTCATCCACTCCCGGAGTTGGAGAACGTGCCGGAAATCCCCCAACCGGCTTCATCATCGGCACGGCCGTCGAATCGCAAAAGGAATCTGGTAATAAACAAGAAAGGATTCTCGTAAACATTAACGTAAAGGGCGCCAGCAATGTCCAAGAAGGCACGGTAAAAACCGATCTCTTAAAGCTTATCCGCCTGGGGGCCAAAGCTCCCTCCACCAGTCCACTCATCACTCTTCGCTATCTTCTGGCCGCTTTGGTAGCTTTAATCTCATTCATTCTTGGCTTTGTCTTTTTCGGCAGAGTCGCCGGGAAAGGCATCGAGGCGCTCGGAAGAAATCCTCTTGCGGCGCGACTCATCCAACTCGGAATCATTTTCAACCTGGCTCTTACTATCGGCATTATGGCCGCCGGGCTTGCGCTGGCCTACCTTATCTTGCTACTGTAATAGCAATGACCACTGTGCCCCTATTCTTTCTAGTTACCATCTTTGGCGTAGCTATTTCGGCCACCATGATTGTCTGGATTTTTTCTCAAACTTGGTTACGTCGCCACCGGAAAATCACTGACACAGAGGAAAAGGCCGAAAAAATGCTCGAGTCGGCCAGGCAAGAGAGCCTGGCTATCATCAAAAGTGCCCATGAACAAGCCCGAAAATTAATCAGCGACTCAAATGAAATAAGTTCACAGATAACTGACATTACTCACCTAACCATTCAGGATTCGGTCAAGGAAAAATCAAAAGAACTTGAGGAAACCCTTTCCGAACTTCAGCAGCAATTTGCCGCCTCCCTCTCAGGAATACAATCACAGTATATCAATACATATAAAAAGGCCATTAAAGACATCGAGTCAGATGCCGGAAAACAGGTCGAGAAAATGCGCGAATTCTTTGAATCAGAGACCTCTTCCTCTAGTACAAGTCTTCAATCCATGACCAAACAAGGTCTCAAAATAGTACAAAGTAATCTTGAAGATTACGAAAGGGATCAAAAAGCCAAGGTGGATACTATCATATATGGCCTCCTAAAAGACGTCACCGAAGAAGTCCTCGGGAAAAGTCTCCCTCTTGATGCTCACCAGAATCTTATCTCCAAAGCTATCGAGGAAGCAAAAAAGCAAAGTGCCTTTAATTAGTTCATCTATTCAACATGAATCTCGCCAGTAGTCTTATCGACAGAATTCTTACTTATCACGATGCCAGAGAAGCCGCTGATAAATTAGGGGCGGTAATTTCAAAATCTTGGCAAAATAACCAAACCTTTGAGGGTCTTTTAAAAGACTATTTTGACAAAGAAACGCTTTTAGGTATATTAGACAGTCTCAAAGAAAGTGTTTCGCAAAAAACAGATCGGCTGGCCGCCCTAAAGGAACTTAAAGAAAATTTAGAGTCTCTCCCCAACATCCGCCTTACTGTGGCTATTTCTCCCACCCTCTCAATGGTCGAAAATTTAAGTCGTCTTGTCCGGGAAGAAGTTAATCCAGCTGCAACGCTGGAGTTTGACATCGATCCCAAAATCATTGGCGGCGCCGTTATTATTAACAACGGTAAAGTTTTCGATCTTTCTCTAAAAAAGAAAGTCGATCTTTTCTTTGAAAAAAACGTTGATCGGTTAACCAAAAAAATCAAAGATGACTAAATTTTCTGACTATCTGGGTAGTGTCGGTGAGATTGGCTACGTGGAAGAAGTCTCTCAATCACTGGCTCATGTGACCGGGCTACCGGGTCTCAAGCCGGGGGAAATCGTTTTTTTTGAGGACGATTCTTCAGGCCAAACCATGGATATTGATGAAAATCTGGCAAAAATATTAATTTTTTCCAAAACCCCCCCCCGAGTAGGCGTTAAAGCAACTCGGACCAATGAACAGGTTATGATTAGCCTCTCCCAAGACCTGCGCGGCCGGACACTAAACGCCTTTGGTATCCCGATCGGGCAAGGGAAAGCCCTCTCCGGAATTGAGGAAAAACGCGCTTTGGAAACCCCTCCTCCCGGAATCAGTACTCGGGAAAAAATCGCCGTCCCCCTTGAAACTGGCACTATGCTCGTCGACAGCATGGTTCCTCGCGGAAAAGGCCAACGGCAATTAATCCTTGGCGACCGAAAGACCGGCAAAAGCTCGATTCTCCGCCGAACCGTCGTCACCCAAGCCCGAGAAAATACCCTCTGTATATAAGCCCTTATCAGGAAAAAAACATCAGACATCAAGGACATGGAATCGTATTTCAAAAATAGCCCGGTCAAAAATAACGTAATTTTGGTCGTTTCCACCTCTCAGGAACCTGCCAGTGTCATTAACCTCACTCCCTATACCGCCATGACCCTGGGAGAATATTTTCGGGACAAAGGCAGCGATGTTTTAGTGGTCTTAGATGACCTCTCCACCCACGCTAAGTTTTACCGGGAGACCTCTCTCCTGGCAAAACGCTTCCCCGGACGGGATTCCTACCCCGGCGACATTTTCTTCATTCATTCAAGGCTCTTAGAGCGAGCAGGCAACTTCAAATCAAAAAAACCGGGTGGTAATTCAATCAGCTGCTTACCTGTGGCCGAAACCATCGAAGGTGATCTCACTGGTTACATTCCAACCAACATCATGTCCATGACCGATGGCCACATCTTTTTTGACGGTAATCTTTTTTCAAAAGGTCGTCGTCCGGCCATCAACCACAGCGTTTCCGTAACCCGCGTTGGCCGCCAAACTCAAACTCAGTTAAAAAAAGACATCAATCGGGAACTCTCTTCGCTCCTCTCTCTCCACGCTCGTTCGGAAGAATTCTCCCACTTTTCCGCCGGTCTGTCAGAATCAATTAAATTTGCCTTACAAACGGGGGATCGAGTTATCAAGTTTTTTGACCAACACCCTGACGATATTGTTGGCCAGAACGTTCAAATTTTTCTTTTTTCGCTTCTCTGGCGGGGTTTTTGGCAAAACAAGACTACCGATCAAATGAAGCTAGACCTAGAGCGAATAAATGAATTATACAAAAAAGATCAAAAGATTTCGCAGTACATCAATATTTCGATTTCCGAAGCTAAATCTTTTAATGATCTTCTCAAAAAAATCGACGACCAGAAAAGTCAAATTGCCACTCTTTTAAATTTAAACCCATGAGAAACCAACGGAACATCGCCACCGACCTCTATGAGCTGGGGAACTTCCAGTCGTTAACGGAAACCTTCACCGAAATTGCTGCTACTAAAATGCAACGGGTCCGTGATTCCGTCGTTAAAAGTCGCGAATATGTTGACGGCGTTAACGTCATTTTTGGTGATATTAAAGCCACCTATGAGGAAGAAATCAAACGGCTATCGAAAAATGCTGAGGCAAAAACCATCCGAAAACACAACGGAAAGACATCGGTTGTTTTCATTAGCGCCAACACTGGATTGTATGGGGATATCGTCAGACGAGTTTTTTATAAATTCGTCGAAGAAGTCAGAAAAAAACCTTCTGACGCCGTTGTTATTGGAAAAATCGGTAAAAAAATGGCCACCGAGGAAGGCATCAAGCTAGACAACGTTAGTTTTTTCGAATTCCCCGACGATATTGTCGATTTTGAGTCCCTCAAGCCGATCATGAATCTTCTCACCCAATACCAAAAAGTGGTTGTTTATTACGGAAAATTTGAAAGTATCGTCAATCAGTTCCCCGCCGCCTCTGACATTACCGGCAGCAGTGCTTCTACTGACGGTCAACCATCAAAAGATAATCTCAAAATAGCCGTTAGCTATCTAATCGAACCCAGTCTCGAAAAAGTTCTCACCTTTTTCGAAAACGAAATTATCACCTCGGTTTTCGTCCAAACTATCCATGAATCTCAACTGGCAAAATTTGCTTCGAGGATGCTTTATATGGACTCGGCTAACCAGCGAATTAAGGATAAAATAAAAATTACCCAATTTGAAAAACAACGCTTAAAGCACCTTTTAACCAATAAGAAACAACTGCAAACCCTATCAAGTGTCAGTTTATGGCGTTAAATTTAATCTTATGACTAGTGGTAATACCGGGATAATTATTGGCATTCGCGGGCAGGTAGCCGAAGTAAAATTCGAGTCAAATAGTCCGTCTGTTCACGACGTTTTAGAGCTCGAATCCGACAAAGGGGTCAAGCTCGAGGTCTACGAATCATCGAAAAAGAACACCTTTTACTGCCTTTCACTTCAACCGACGGCCGTCCTGTATCGCGGAGCCAAGGTCAAAAATACCGGTAAACCAATTCTCGTCCCGGTAGGAGAAAAAATTCTCGGGCGGGTGGTTAATGTCTTTGGCGATCCTTTAGATAACCAAGGAGACATTACTAACCCTGAGCGCATGCCAATTTACAATAACGCACCGCCTCTGGGAAACATTTCCAGTAATCGTGAGATCCTGGAAACCGGAATAAAAGTTCTTGATCTGTTTTCACCCCTCCTAAAAGGAGGTAAATTGGGTCTTTTTGGTGGGGCCGGGGTGGGCAAAACTCTTCTTCTGACAGAAATCCTCCACAATGTTGTCATGCTCAACCGTAGCGGAAAAGCCGTCTCCGTCTTTGCCGGCATCGGTGAACGTACTCGTGAAGGCCAGGAGCTTTTTGAATCTTTAGCCGAAATGGGTGTTTTAAAAAACACCTCCCTCATCTTTGGCCCCATGGGTGAAAATCCGGCCGTCCGTTTCCTGGCAGCCTTTGCGGCCGCTTCTCAAGCGGAGTATTTCCGGGATCAAATGAACCGGGACGTTCTTCTTTTCATTGACAACATCTATCGTTTTGCCCAAGCCGGCAACGAACTTTCAAAGCTTATGAATTCTCTTCCCTCCGAAGACGGCTATCAAGCCACTCTAACCTCTGACATGGCCGATGTACACGAAAGACTGGTATCAACCGATTCTGGCATTGTCTCCACCGTTGAGGCCATCTACGTGCCCGCCGATGATATCCTCGACCAGGGACTCCAGGCAATTTTTCCGTATCTTGATTCCGTCGCTATCCTTTCCCGCGAAACTTATCAACAAGGACACCTCCCCGCCATCAACATTCTCTCCAGTAACTCTTCCATCCTAAACCCGGAGGGTGCCGGACCAGCCCACTATCAAGCCGTTCTTGACGCTCAAAGTCTTCTAAAAAAAGCCACCTCGCTTGAACACGTCGTTGCTCTTGTGGGCGAAGCGGAGCTTTCTCCAGACGATCTGACACTCTATCTCCGAGCTAAAAAGTTACGAAATTTTATGACCCAAAACTTTTTTGTCGCTGAAGGTCAAACCGGAAAAAAAGGCCAATATGTACCCCTAAAAACAACCATTGAGGATGTCAACAAAATAATCAGCGGCGCCTATGACCAGGTCTCTGAAGAAAAATTCCTTTATATAGGCAGCGCCTCTGAAATTCAAAATGCCAACACCACCCCAGTCCCCGCAAAATCCTAAGCTCTTAAAAGTGACTGTTAGAAATCGTCAAAGGGCGGTCTACGACGACGAGGCCATATTTGTTGAATCTGTTAACGAGAAGGGCGATTTCTCTGTCCTTGGGGAACACACCAATTTTATCTCAATCATCAAAGACTACCTTATCATCGGCAAAACCGACAATACCCAGTACAAAATTGATCTCGCCGAGCAGGCCGTTCTAAAAGTCAACCGTAACGTTGTGGAAGTTTATCTTGGGCTTACTAAAAACGAATCAAGAGCCAACCCGTCTGAACCAACCGCAAATAAGTAGCCCCGGGAAAACAATCGTTGCTCGCCAAACCCTAATCAAATGGGCCGGCTTCATAATTAATCTTCCCAACCATTCCAAGCCAATTGGAGCAAGAAGTCTGGGGAAATGTGATTTTGTTTCCGCAATATAATCCAAACTCCCCCCCACCCCAACTCCCACCTTGAAACTGCCAGTCATTTTTTCCTGAATCTTTTTCAAAAACATTTCTTGCTTAGGATGGCCAAACGCCACAAATAATAAATCAACCGGTTCCATATTCAACAGTAAATCAGGTCGTTTCAACAATTCATCAGCCTCTACCCCATCAACCGCCCAAGCGATTTTTATACCATTAAATTTCTTAGTCAACTTTTCCGCAGCTCTCTTTGCAACAAACATTGCC
>CAYPLU010000035.1:7914-8213 GCA_964411775.1 uncultured Gammaproteobacteria bacterium
GCAACTCCACTTCCCGCCCCCAGCAATCCTATTTTCCAATTATTTGTGCTGGCAAGGCCACAAAGCGCGAGTACAAAGTCAATCCCGGGGACACGATTAACAGTCGTGGTATAAAGTTGAAGCCCAAACCCCTCCGGCAACGCCAGGTCAAATTCATTTAGCACCTTTGCAAAAGCCTTATTCTCATGAGCCGTAACCAAGAACTCCGGCCCAACTGTCGCAATAATTTTCGGCTCATTCTGTTTTTTTTCAATCCATTCTTCTACCAAATTCAAACTTTCCCCCATTGAAAAATCGTC
>CAYPLU010000036.1:0-7210 GCA_964411775.1 uncultured Gammaproteobacteria bacterium
TTCTGTGATATTATTAGGAAAACAAAAGCCCGACGTATGCAAAACTCAAATTTGGAAAACCCATCAGGAGTTGATAGCCCCAATCATTTTTCAACGCCAAGAGATATGTCTCTTCTGACAGCAACCGTAATCCAAAATCCGCTCGTTTCAAAAATAATCGCTACCGCAAAAACCGACGTTTTCGATGTTTCTGGAAAAAGAACCTACAAACTTAAAAACGTAAACCAGCTTTTGGGGAAAGTTTTGGGAGTTGATGGTGTCAAAACCGGTTTCACTAGTGAAGCCGGACAATGCCTTATCACTTCAGTTTCGAGAAATGGTCGTCGCGTCATCATTGTGCTGATGGGTAGTCGCGACCGCTTCGGGGAAAGCACCAAATTAGTTGAGTGGACATTTAATAACTTTCAGTGGGTTAGTCCAAGAGAGCTCCTTAATTAAATCTCAATCTCATCCTTATCCCCGCCACTCTCCTTTCCCTGTCAAAACAAGGAAGTGTCGATGCTAAAAAAACAGTATTTTCTCCAAATTGATTATTTACTTGATCCATTGAAAAAACCAAGCCCTCTTTTCTCCGCACTTCTGGCAAAAGAGTCGCGTTGACTAAATTTGATTGTTTAACACTTCCAATCCCGACTCCGACTGAGCGAACAGTCCTAGGAAGTTCGTCGTGCATAATTTGGTGGCGGGCGCATTCAAAAATTGTTATCCCATCATTTGTGTAAAAGGTCATCATCTTTTGTCCTCCTGCCCCTTCTGACGTTGACGACCGGACAAATACATAAACTAATCTTCCAAGAACTTGATCCCGTCTCATTCTCCGTCCGACTTTCTCACAAAGTCGCAGAAGTGTCGCCCAGATATATTTTAGGTCCTCGGTTTCCTTTGGTAGTGTCAGATTATGAGAGTAACTTTTGGCTACCGCTCGATCGGTTTCAGAAATAAGTGGTGACGTGTCAATCCCAAAAGCCATGTTATGTAACTGATGTCCCCTGACGTTGCCAAAAATTGCTACCAGCATTGCCAGGGGCATTTTCTGTAATTGAGTAACGGTGTAAACCCCAAGAGTGTTAAGCCGCAAAGAGACCTGCCTACCAATACCACAAAAGTCATCAAGTTTTGACGACAACAAAACCTCGCTGAGATTGTATTGTGTCACCACAACAAGCCCATCAGGTTTTTTCTTTTCCGAAGCAAGTTTTGCCAAAAATTTATTTTGGGCAATGCCAATAGAACAGGTGAGATAGTCTCCAACTTCACTCCGGATCCGGGCCTTTATTTCCTTGGCGATGGTAATGGCGATCTCCAAACTGTTTTTTGGTGGCACTAATTCCATAAACACTTCGTCAATTGAAAAGACCTCAATAATGGGGGAGTACGAAGAAAAAATATCAAACAATTTTGATGTTGTACTAATATATTTTGCCGGGTCGCCGGGAATAAAGACGAGATTAGGGCAGAGCCGTTTTGCCTCAAACGTGGACATTCCTGATTTAATCCCAAACCTTTTAGCTTCAATTGAGGCTGCTGCCACCACCGAGTGAATTGTCGGTCGCCCTGACACAGCAATTGGTCGGCCACGCAGAAGCGGATTGGCCTGCTGTTCCACCGTAGCAAAGTAGCTATTCATATCAATATGAAGAACTATTCTGTCCATACCCGTTCTAGTTTCCAGGATAATTGTTCGGTGTTGAATGAGATTTCATACATATTGCTCTTCGTAGTGACCGAAAAGACCAAAACTTGAGATCTTCCCTGATTCTGGCGATGCTCAAAACTTACCGACTGAACCAAATAAGTTCTGTCTTGCCAAGAAAAAGAATGGGGGAGCAGTTTGCCATTTCGAAAAATTGCCACCACCGAAATTGGTGTGTTCAAATCCTCATACATGCATTAAAACTACACCAAACAAAAGCCGAAAATCAACCATAAATAAAGACCAAGAAAACAGTCACAATATATCAACTAGCGTTCTTACTACCCTGGCGAGTAAAATAGCCTAATGATTACAGAAACTAAAAGTGCCAAGGAAACTCAAAAGTTCGCCAACAAGTTTGCTAAAAAAATAAAAAACGGCGGGGTCGTTTGTCTATTTTGTAATTTGGGGACTAGGAAAACCGGTTTTTCGCAAGCTGTCGCTAAAATAATTGGTGGTAAAGACAGGGTAGTCAGCCCAACTTACATTCTCGTTCGTCGCTACGAAATCCCAAAAAACCGCTTCTTTTGGCACATTGATCTCTACCGTATGAATACTCTTGAAGAAATCAAGGTTTTGGGGATCGAAGAAATTGCCGACGATCCGGAAAATGTGGTGTTAATCGAGTGGCCGGAAAAAATTCTTGAACTCCTTCCCCAAAAAAGATGGGAAATCCACTTCAATAGCACCGGAAAAAACTCTCGCGCAATCGAAATTAAAAATTTAAGCTAATAAAGATGAAACTTTTTATAGATACCTCATCAAATAAAAAAACCATCATCAGGCTGGGCGATGAAGAATTGCAAAGAGATTCCAGTGTCTGGCATTCCCAAGCCGTTTTGCCGATGATTGAGGAAATTTTGAAAAAAAAGGGAAAAACTCTTCAGGACGTAACTGAAATCGAGGTTTTCTCGGGTCCTGGCAGCTACACTGGTCTTCGAGTGGGTGCATCTATAGGTAACGCCCTCGGGTTTGCCCTGAAGGTCCCCGTTAATGGCAAAAAACCTTGGGAAATGGAAATAGTAGAGCCAATTTACGAGTAACTCACTCGTTTGACTTCCCCGCTCCAATATGTTATAGTAATAACTATGGAAACTTTAAGAAAGATCGTCGCCGCGATTATTGGTATCCTCATCATTATTGCCCTCATTTTCTTAGCTAAGTGGTTGGGGGACAGAATTCGCGAACGGGTTTTCCCAGCCAAAACAGAAACCAAAACAGTTACCCAAACAACTCAGCCAAACGTGATCAAACCACTCCCGACTCGAGCACAACCAGGCACTACCGTAAAAAACGCTAAGCTAGCGACCATTTCTGCGACACCGGCAACTGGACCATACGATGCCGTCTACCTCGTTCTTGGATTTGTTGCCCTGGCAGGGCTAACTTCAAAGTTCTTGTCCAATAAGGTCATTTCCTAAGGTTCATTCCTTATCTTTTTGCTAAGATAATTAGTAATGAGTTTTTTGGAAAAAACCCTTCATCTTTTGGTACCCAGGCCGTCAAATAATCATCGTGCCAAAGTCCTTCATTTATCGTCACTCTCTTTCTACATCGTTGCCCTTCTCGTTTTTCAAATTGGCCTGACAACCATTGGGAAATATTATCCATCAGTTCTAAGTTACGCCAGTAACATAACTATCATTGACCTTCTCAACGAAACGAACAATCGTCGCCAACAAAATTCGGTCGGGACAGTCCAACTAAATGACCAGCTCTCTGACGCCGCTCGAAGAAAAAGCGCTAACATGTTCACCGAGCAATATTGGGCCCACGTTTCACCATCCGGCAAGGACCCCTGGTCGTTTATTTCCGCCGCCGGTTACAATTTTCTGTTTGCCGGTGAGAATCTGGCCCGGGATTTTGGTGACTCAAAAGCTGTCGTGGACGCTTGGATGAATTCGCCGACTCATCGGGATAATTTATTAAATAGTCGATACAAAGATGTTGGTTTTGCTATTACCAACGGGAAATACGGTGAACACGAAACTACCCTGGTTGTTCAGATGTTTGGGACTAAGCCAAATGCCCCCGCAACGGTTGATGCGCCGCAAAACCAGGTACAGGGGCAAAAAGCCGAGCCGGCTACCAACGCTCCACTAGTTAGAGAATCTCCCCCCGACAGTAAAAACTCCGGTTTTAAAATCGACCCACTGCAGTTAACTAGAAATATTTCTCTGGTTTTAATCGGGTTTCTCTTGATCGTAATGATAATTGACGGAGTCGTTGCCTATAAAAATAAGCCAATACGGTCAACCGGGCATAATTTTGCTCACATGTTATTTTTACTCGCCCTTTTAATGGCGATGGTTATTCTCGGAAGAACTGGCCTAACTCTTTAATAAAATGAACAAAAAAGTAAACCACACCGTTCGCCATGGAATTGATCTTTTGACACTAGTCCTTATCCTATTTTTTTGTTTTTCTGGTCTTTTTTATTTTCGTTTCGACGTCGCCTCCCAAATTGCCATTGTGATTTTAATGGGCGTTCTCTACATTTGTTGGGGAGTCTTCCATCACTATCATGACGGTGATCTTTCGGGAAAGATTCTGGGAGAATATTTCTTGATGGCGACTCTTATAACTACCATTCTGTCTGTCTTTCTTATCCGTCTCTAATCACCTTTCCCGATTACGCCATTTCTCAATTTCCTGATGGTTTCCAGATAAAAGAACTTCTGGAACCTTCCAGCCATTAAAATCTTCCGGCCTGGTATATTGGGGGTGCTCTGTTATTTTCTCTGATGAAAACGATTCAAGTTGTGTTGCCCCCGGTTTCTCTAAAACTCCCGGTATAAGTCTTGTTACGGCATCAATAATTACCATCGTTGGTATCTCTCCACCAGTTAATACATAATCACCAATACTGACTGACTCACTAACGAGGTAGTCTGCCACCCGCTGATCAACCCCTTCATATCTGCCACAGATAAAAACGATTTGTTCTAAATCTGCATACTCACGTGCTTTCGCTTGGGTAAACTTTTGCCCCCGTGGATCAAGAAGGACGACTCTATTCTTAGATTTCATTCCCACCGTCTTTATCTTTTTTAAAGCCTCAAAAATCGGTTGGACCTGAAGAACCATTCCCACCCCGCCACCATACGGCCGGTCATCAACCGTTCCCCGTTTGTCGATTGCCCATTCTCGAAGATCATAAAGATTAATTTCAATAAGCGCTTTCTTTTTGGCCCGGGAAATGATGCTTTGATCAAATGGTCCGGAAAACATTTCTGGAAAAAGGGTGACAATATCAAACTGCATAGCTACATTTTAGCCTAACGCTCTGATATACTCAAACCAATGAGTAAGATTGTAATAGTTATCCCAACCTACAACGAAATCAGTCATACCAAGGAAATGATTGATGTAATCATTAACGAAGTTTTTCCGAAAATAAAAAACCACCAGATGATGCTGCTTTATGTAGATAGTCACTCACCCGATGGGACTTGGAAATTAATTCAACAAGAATCAAAAAAATATCTTGGTAAGCTTTTTCTTCTTGATGAAGGCGGCAAACACGGCCTCGGAATGGCATATGCCCATGGATTTCGTTATGCCATCGAAAAACTTCACGCTGATGCTGTTATGGAAATGGATTCTGATTTTCAACATGATCCACAGGACATTCCTAGATTTGTGAGCCTTTTTGATAAAGGGTTCGACTATATCCTCGGATCAAGATACATTTCTGGGGGCTCAATACCAAAGGAATGGGGATTAGACCGAAAGTTTTTATCGATAGTTGGAAACTTAATTTATCGTATTGGTCTATTAATGTTTGACCTTCACGATTTCACCACTGGCTACCGCCTTGCTCGTGTAAAAGATTTTCTTGAAAAAATAAATTTCGAAAAAGTCTTTGTAAAATCCTTTGCCTATAAAACGATTTTGTTATATGAGATGAAAAAACGTGGCGCTAAAGTTTATGAACTACCGATTAGCTTTGGACTACGTCGATCTGGGGACAGTAAAATGACAACTAATACAATCTCTGAAAGCTTGAAGGTCATCTTCTTAATTTGGAAAAGCCGCCTGGGAATGCGATGAAACGTTTGGTAATTGTCGCTCCAACTTACAACGAGTCGGCAAATATTAATATTTTTGTCGCCGCAATCTTTTCTGAAACAAAAAAAATCCCCACCTGCGAAAGCTTCCTTCTAATTTCCGACTCACACTCTCCAGACGACACTCCAGCGCTCGTTAAAAAACTGGCAAAACGCAACAAACACCTGGTTTATCTTGATGTTAAAAAACGTGGGTTAGGCTACGGCCTCACCAAAGGGCTTAACTATGCGGTTTCAAAACTCAACGCCGATTTTTTGATAACTATTGAGGCTGATCTGTCAAATGATCCAAAAAAGTTGGGACAAATTGTCAAATTACTCGAAAAGTACGATCTCGTAATCGGCAGTCGGTATAGTCCTGGCGGTGGGATTAAAAACTGGTCCTGGTGGCGTAAAGAACTTAGCTTCGGCGCAAACTTCGGATTAAGGCTCCTTGCTTCCTCCAACATCCATGAGTACACCAATTTATATCGTGGTTTTAACAAAGAAGTTTGGTTTGCATTGAGAAATCAACTTTCCCGGTATGATGGGTGGTTATTTGTTCCTGCCTTCATCTTCGAATTTTTATCCACCAGTTTGTCGTCGATTGAGATGCCATTTATCTACTTTGACCGTTTTGGTGGACGTTCGAAAATGCATACCATGTCCTACACCAAAAATTTACTCCTATTCGCTATAAGTTATCGATTAAACCGGATACTTACTTGGAGTGGTTTTTATCGATAGGTGATATGTAGTAGAATAATTTGCACAGTTAATTTTAATTAATGAATCATTTTCTTAAATTCTTAGTAGTCGGAACTTGGGGATTTTTTATCAACACCATTGTTCTAATTTTTGGAGTAAAAATCGGCCTGAGTCCTTCGCTTTCAGGGCCTCTTGGAGCTGAAATAGCGATTGTCTCCAATTTTCTTCTAAATAATTTCTGGACGTTTTCCGATAAAAAAATTACCAACGTCGGGGACTACCCCATAAAATTCATTCAATTTAATCTGCTCTCAATGGGGTCGGTCATCATCCAATTTATTTTTCTAAAGTCAGGAGAAAAAATTTTTGGGATGAAAAGTTTCAAAGAGCCCTTTATTGATTTTCCTATTATTAAGAATAACTCCATCGTCGGCTTCGCATTGAAGCTCCCATTTATTTCTGCAATCGCTAATAAATTCAGTGCCTACTTTATCTTCTACATGGCTGGTGTTGGAGTTGGGCTAGTTGTTAACTTTATTGTTTATAGCCAGATAATCTGGAAGTAGTCTTTCAGGTATTTGCGTTACCTCTCTTTTAAAAGATAATGTCAGAAAAAATTTGGCACCTATTGAAAGATAATCGATTTTGGCTTGGCGTCATAATCGTTATCGCCGCAGTAATCCGTTTTTACAAACTACCAGAATACATGCTTTTTTTGGGAGATCAAGGACGTGACGCTCTTGTGATTAAGCGGATGATT
>CAYPLU010000037.1:0-3719 GCA_964411775.1 uncultured Gammaproteobacteria bacterium
AATCAAACAATAGAATTCTGGCAATCATATAATTGCCTTTTTCCATTTGCTTTCCTTCTCGCATGGCCAAAAATAGATGTATTGCCGTATCTAAGTACTCAGTTTTTTCAAACGCCTTGAAAATGTTGTGGAGAGTCTGATCTTTACCCTCCACAACTAACCGATATTCTTCCCTTAAAGCCAATTCCTGTGCATTGTCCAAACCTATATCTCCCAAAGCATTAATTGCCTGTTGGTGCTCTTCGATCTCATCGCTAACCGTTTTATAGGGAGCGGGAATGTCTCCTTTTTTTGCTTCTCCTAGATCATGAATGGACCCAGCTAGTATTAGATGATTTCTGGTGTCTGAATCTAATCTCTCGGACCATTTGATAACAAAATCTACAAAGTGTTCTTGGTGAGTCAAAACAATTGCCGTGGGACCAAGGAGTGAGACCCACTCTAATGCAGTCTCATCTGTTTTAAATCTAGACCAGCGTACAGTTTCTGATAAAATTTTTCCGACATTTGAGCTCCTGATTTTATCTCTTATCTCTTGAAGACTTTCACTCTGTATTGACATTCAAATTTGACTCCAAACGAGGGTGGCAACCGCATCAGTATCAGCTATTGGGGATGATTACTGTTGTTTTTCCTTTCCCAAAGTTTAAATATAATAAGTGAGATAGCAACTATGGTTATTCCGACAAAACGCATTGCACTAATCTTAGATTCAACTCCACTGATTATCAAAAAGAATATCTGCACGAATGGGATGAGGAACATTGATAGAATAAACCAAATTTTCTCTGTAGGTTTTTTGCTTAGCTGACCTGCCTTTAAAAATGAATAAAATCCGATTGCGTTGCCTACAAGCCCTATGATTGCTAGGGGGGCAAAATCAGCAATTGGAGCACCTACAGTAAATTTCCAGTTTTCGAATAGTGCAATATAGACTGCTGACCCTAGAGTAGTAATCGCTGCTCCAATAAAGGTTAATAGCCAGGAATAGTCTGACGGATACACTTTGTCATTTGTTGTTATTACATTAAAATATGCCTGCGTTAAGGGTATTGCGAATCCAAACAGTAGTGGTCCAAACACCAATTTAAGACTTCCGTCTAGTAATAATGATAAGAAGATTCCCATAAATCCAAATATTGCTAAGGCTATACCCATAGGAGGGATTCGCATCTTTCTGGTTAAAAATAGGAGTGCAAATAATGGCCATAAATAGTTTAAAAGTGTGGCCATTGATCCATTGCTAGCCTTGATCACTGAAAAGAATGCTAACGAGTTGATTAAAGGCCACAATATTGATATTAAAATAAAAGGTTTGTAATATTGCGTTGCTTTGAACTGACCGAGATATCCTTTTGCAAGCATAATGATAAAGATGGCGATGCCTGAAAATGCATTTACCCAAAAAGTGGTATATCCGCCTGGGTAATTTGAGCTTTTTGCCAATGCCGGGACAATGCCCCAACAAAATATTACGACTAGACTATAAAACATCGATTTGGCAGAATTATTTGACAATAATTTGTAGATATTTTCGTTTTCCCACTCTAATATTATTTATTGCCTTTAAGGTAATCATTTGTTCGGTGATTGTCACTTTTTCAAGATATAGAGAATTTTGTTTGAAAAGCCTTTTTCCCTCAGAGATACTATTGACCAACTTGGCATCAACAAGTAGCTTAATCAATTCAGCAACATCTAGTTTGCTTGATTTGACCTCAACCTGTTTTACGTCTGCCGGGGATTCTTTTTCTTGAATCGTTTTTTTGAAAACTTCTGCCGCGTCACTGGCGGCATTGTCACCACAAAGCTCAGAAACGATTCTGTGCGCGAGAATCTTTTTCAGATTCATCGGGTCATTTCTGTGCTCGATGGTAATACTCTTAATTTCTTCTAGAGGTAGTGAGGTGGCAAGTGCAAAGTAATCGTTGATGAGTTCGTCCTTTAATGACATAACTTTGCTATACATCTCACCAGGAGTGTCATCAAGCCAAATTGCGTTGCCCCACGATTTGCTCATTTTTCTACCATCCGTTCCGGGCAGAAAACCATTTGCCAGAACAAATGAGTCCTTGTTTAACAGGTCTTTTACTAGAGTTCTACCCGCTTGCATATTAAAGGTCTGATCAGTTCCGCCTAACTGGACGTCTGTCTTAAGGTGGTAGCTATCATAACCCTGCATAATAGGGTATAAGACTTCTGGCAAACTAACTCTTTTTCCACTGTCTAACCGAGCTTTTATTAGCTCGCGGCTTATAAAGTTGTTTAGCGAAAAGTGTTGTGTCAGAGTAAGTACGTCCCCAAAAGAGAGCTTACTAAGCCAATCAGCATTATGAACAACCTTGATCTTACTAAAGTCGAGAATTTTGCTAGCCTGTTTTTTGTAGGTTTGAAAATTTTTCTCGATCTCCTCTTTTGACAAAACTGGTCTTTCAGAGTTTTTGTCAGAAGTGTCCCCAATTAACGCGGTAAAGTCGCCAATGAGAAAATAAACATTATGACCGAGCTCTGCAAAAGCCTGTAGCTTTCGCAGTGGCACTGCATGGCCTAGGTGAATGTGAGTTGCGGTAGGATCAATCCCTAAGTAGATATTTAATTTCCGCTTAGCATTTAGAAGCTTGAGTAGCTCGCCCTTACTTGGTATAACGTTTTCGGTTCCTCGCTCGAGAATTATTTGTAGTGATTTTGAGTTTTTCATATGATCCTTTGAGTTCCTAATATATTATAGCAAGGTGTGCCTAATTAGTTATATCTAAAGACTACAAGGCTTGCGTTGTCCTCAGCACCTGCCGAGAATACTGCCTTAAAGATATTATCAAAAATCGCTCGCACTGTGCCTCTTAGGGCTATCTTTGCCATAGATTGAGCACTAAGAGTGTCTTTGCCATATACGCATTGGTCGACTCCATCAGTAAAGGCAAGAACGACATCTCCTTTTTGTAAAATAATTTCTTCATAAATTAATCCCTGTTCAATTGAAAGTCTATTTCTCAATCCTAGCTTAGAGAAGGCTCCTAACCATGTTTGTCTAGTCTCTATTTGTTTTCTCACCGCTCCTTGATTAACTACAAGCAATCTGCAATCTCCGTAGCTTATAACTTTGAGAATATGATTATATATTTCTGTATAAATGAACCCTGATTCTGGTGTAAAGTCAGAGTTTGGATTCATCTTTGCGTTGCCAAAAACTTTATATATCTTAGCCTCAATTTTTTTAACTTCTTTTAAAGCCATTTTTTTGTTTTCAGGAAATATTAATTTGTTTTTGTTCCAATGATTCAAGATAATTTTGGTTGCTTGACTTCCCCAGTGCCCATCTGCAATGCAAATTCTTATTGTCTGATTTGCAGAAACAAAAATCCCGTCTTCATTCTCTTCTTTGATCAATCCTGTAGTTGTTCCAACAATTAAGTTTGCAGTGATTTTACTTTTCTGAACTTTATCTTTGTTAGTTGGAGTTGGAAGTAAGATAGTCATTCCCTTGTTTCTAATTTGCCGATCTAAGCCTTATGCCCAGAAGACCTACAATATTTGCAAAATGACAGGTATTTGGAACTTTTTCGTCTAAGGTTATTTCAACTATACTATTGTTGTTTGTAGTAATCCACCTAAAAAGTGGACCCTGGAAACTTTCTAAATCGATTCCATTAATTCTAAGGTTGATTGCGTCACCGGTAAGCTCTGGGAGATTATCTAAATCGTTGATGAGAATTGTAGAG
>CAYPLU010000037.1:3729-6180 GCA_964411775.1 uncultured Gammaproteobacteria bacterium
TAGAGGTTGCCATTCGGGGACGTTGATTGTCTTTGTTGGCAAATGGTCTTCCTAGAGCTCTTAATTGTAAAATCTTTACGTTTTTTGTCACGGGATCTATAACAAATTCAACGTCACTCGGACCCAATAGGCCCTCGGCTCTATTAGCAATAAACAGAACTTGCTTGATTTGTGAAGGAGTCATAAGCTGGCTATCAGCAGTTTGGCCTTGAATTCTCAAGTCTAGTTCATGATTCTCAAAAGTCGCATTGAGGTCGTTAATATGGCTAGGGTTGGGAGCTATATTAAGACTTAACTTTCCGTTTTGTATAAAGAACGAGCCTCCAGCCGAATCCACAAATTCTTGAGTAATTATTGCCATAAATGGAAAATGTCTTAATTTTTTTGCGTTACGAAAAGCGATAGCTTTATCTGAAAAGAAGGAAGAAACAACCTTTTTTATACCAGATTGCAACTCGTGATTTTCTCGTGGACTAATATTAACTGCGCTGTCATATATTCCTGGAGCAGGACCAATAATTGCCACATCTTCATCGGCTGACGAGGATCGTAGGACAATTTTGCTTGCGTTTCCAAACGAGCGCCTTACACTACTTACTATTTCTGAAGGTACTTGTGACCTAGCGATTAAATTATTTATCTTCTTACCAAGCATAATTTGTCGCTCTTCGCTGTTAGTAGAATTGAGTTCGGATATTAAGGAATTAACTTCAGGAATTTGATTTAACCAGTTTCTTATAACCTCTGATGTAATTACCTGTCCTCCTAAAACCATTTCTTTGGAAAAAGTCTGTTTTGCTCTTGCTATGCCGATAGCCTTACCACCGACTAAGTAGGCAGATTCTGGTTCGAATAAATCGACCATCATTTCTTCTTTTTGCATCCTAGCTAATCTTGAAGAAACGCGATTATTGAATTGATCTATTCCGGAAGCCATAATCCTGATAATCTCAGGATTCAATTTTCCTTCAGCTAGCAATTGAAACAAAAACCTTCCCTTAGCAGAAGTTGCGTCCAGATTGTCCAATTGAGGTGCAAGATCAGGATTCTTCTTAACTAAGTCTAGAAGCATTCCAGAAGTTGCGCAAACCGCGTCGTAACTCCAAAATCCCCCCTTAAAGTTATCAGGAGATTGAATTGCGGGTGTCCAGTTCAAAAACCTAATTAAGGCGTTCATCTCCTGAGCGACATTCCCAGTCGTTGGATCACCTGGATCTGCTTGAAGAACTTTTTCTAGTGTTTCTATGGCAACTTTTTGTTCTAGATCGTCCTTTTTTCCGCCGACGCTTACTGGAATAAATTGTAGGGCGTTTGCGGCAAAAAGTACTTCTTCCGCCTTTAATCCAGCAATGCTTGCAACTTGGGTAATGATCTTAAACTGTCTGGAGGCTAGATTATCTTTTCCTTTTAGGAAAGCCCCTTTCAATTTTGAGACTTGGTTTTTGTATAATTCCCAACTGCTATTGCCCCAGTTTAATCTTTCTGCGACTAACAAATTTTTCAGTGCAGAAGGTATCGCCATAGCGACCAGATCAAGTTTGCCGCTAGCGCTGTTAAGTCGATCAAAATTAATAGGATTATCGATTCTCACATCTCTAGAGTCTGCAACAAGTGCCTCTAAATTGTAAAATGGAGCAGCCTGGGCAAACGCAAAATTTAACCTCAAGAATAATTCCGCCATAGCTTTTTTTGGATCTTTTGGAAGAGGTTTCTCCGAGAATACTTTTTGCAATCTCCGGTCAGCTATGGCTGAGTAGCTTCTCCACTTCTCTAGGCTTTGCAGGAGCGATAGGGGTTTTTGACGTAATTCCTGAGCCCAAGCCTCTTGAGTTGTGCCGTCTAATTTGGGAATAATGTTTGGCGCCCAAACTTTAAAGATGCCTTGATGTTCACCATTTTCTCTGAGAATTCTAAATTCATCGTCGTGATCGGTAGCAAAGTGATACTGTTTTTGGACACTACTAAGCAGAGTCTCGAGAATATTTTGTTCGCTATGAGCTCTTCGGAGAGGTTCTCGATCAAAATGAAAACCGCCTTGATGAATTGGATCTAGATCTTTTTTAGCCATATACAGTTGGTTGTTAGTAGTATGCTAATCTATTATTCTATAATATTAATCCTATAAGTCAATAATGAGTTTTTGACTCTTATAGTATACTTGTTATGGTTATGTAGTTATAAGTGTGTATGAATAATAAAAATAAGATTGCAAAGAAATTTTTTTTTGACCCAAATAACCCAGATTCGGCTCAGATTTTAGCAAAGCTTCTTGACCAAACAATTGGTTTTTTGGCGGAAACTTATAATAATGACTCTGGTGCGATAAATATAGAAAAGTACATTAAAGTGGACAAATATTCATCAGACATGACTCAGGTCTTGAGAAAAATGCTGCGACTTGAATCAAAGACTCGTAAGTTTAACACAAAGTTTATGGGCCAAATTCATCCT
>CAYPLU010000037.1:6190-6857 GCA_964411775.1 uncultured Gammaproteobacteria bacterium
ATGAATAATAATTCCATTGTTCGAGAAGTGTCTCCAGTAGAAACAGACCTTGAAATAGAGGTCACAAAAAGAATTGCAGGATGGTTTGGTTATGACAAAGAAGGTTTTGGTGCCAATATTACCAATGGTGGGACAACTGCGAATATTAATGCTTTGTGGGTTGCTAGAGAAAAAGCAAAAAGCTTAGGTAAAAAGGGGCCATATTACATTTTAACTAGCGAAATGAGACATTATTCGATAGATAAGGCGGCCGATATATTAGGCAGTGATGTACAGACAAAACTTGTACCAATGAACGGGTTTAAAATGGACTGTAATAGATTGGAAGAGATAGTTCAAAATATTGAAAAGAAGGGACTTGGCTCGATAATGGCCATTGTGGGCATTGCTGGAGAAACTGAAACTGGAGAGATCGATGATCTGGAATCACTGGTAAAAGTAGCTACAAAATACAAAATTCATCTGCATATTGATGCGGCATATGGAGGCCCATTTATACTTTCTCGAGTCGGTAACTATTTTTCTGGCATTGAAAACGCTGACTCTATTACAATCGACCCACATAAAATGATTTACACCCCATATAGTGCAGGAATTGTTTTGTTTAAATCTAGGCGAGATCAATTTTTGGTGGAATCTTCGATGAAGGATAACGCTCGGTATTTAT
>CAYPLU010000038.1:0-2361 GCA_964411775.1 uncultured Gammaproteobacteria bacterium
CTTCGAACAATTTTCCCGTTGTGGGTTTTTTTGTTGGAACCGCATGTACTTATTATTTATTAGATTAAAGTTTCGGTTGTCTACCATTATTTTTGGGAAACGGAGCGGGTGGTCAGTATATTTATCAAGGATTTAACGCGCGTCATCGTCGAGCACAACCCATGGTTTGCAGTGTTGAAACTTATTACGACTGAGTTTAAAGATTTTAAGCTTCAGGAGGGGGAAACGTTAGCGGTGAAGCAGCTTCTTGGAGGATATCTACAGCTTGATTGGTTGTGGAAAAATGACGCTATGCGGGCTAGAAGTATTGTGGAGGGGTTAATGATTTTGACAAAGGAAAAGAAAGATACGTCAAAAATGGCGGTGGGCGAAGTATTGCTGCTGGCAGAGGAGTTAGGACGAGCGAGGTAGTTGACTTAAAAACCTGGCAGTGGGTAAACTAGTGGAGCAATGAAAATTTTGGTCAACCTCCTTGTTAGTGCAATTGCCGTTTTTGTGGCCGCCTATGTTATTCCGGGAGTTGTGGTTAGCTCGTTTGTAGTCGCTCTAGTGGTGGCGGTAGTTTTGGGAGCGGTGAACTCGGTTCTGAAACCAGTGCTGTTGTTTTTGACTTTGCCGATCACGATTCTCACGCTTGGATTATTTGCGCTGGTAATTAATGCGGCGATGGTGTTACTGGTAGCCCAAGTAGTTCCTGGATTTTCAGTGAATGGTTTTGTCCCAGCACTATTGTTTAGTTTGGTATTGTCGCTTATTTCTGGATTTTTGAACAAATTAGCGGACTAGTTCCCAATTACTTCGCGGCATTTTTCCAATCAATCACTTTCAGTCCCGGTATAAAATGGAAATGCTTGGTGTTATGAGTAATGAGGCTCAGATTATTTTCGAGGGCAGTAGCAGCGATTAAAGCATCGGGGATTCGAAGGCCGTGAGAAGCCGCAAATTTTTCGATGAGATTCAGAAAAAGGTTACTGATGCTAATCGTCAAGGGGAGAACGGTTGCCGAGGCAATAAGTTTTTTTGTTCGAACTAAAGCGTCTTTGTTTTTACAACCTCGCAGGAGTTCGGCTGCGGTAATTGCTGAACACTTGATTTCAGCCAGTGAAAGAAGATATTCATAAGCGGCGGTGTCGCTTCTCAGACAGTCGATAAAGACGGAGCTATCGATCAGTTTATTTGTTCCGATTTGACCACTCATTTCTTATTTTGTCTACGTAAGCTCCGGAATCTTTGATGTCAGTTCTGTCTGCCCAAGCCCCAAAGGCCGCGTGAATTCCGGCGGTAGATTTCTTTTGGACAGAGGCCTTAAAGGGAACAATCATCGCTTTGGGTTTGCCAAACTTGCTGATGATAAACTGCTTACCAGCCACGTCGACTTGATTAATGAGATCGGCCAAATTCTTCCGAGTATCTTTGATGGAAATTGTTTGAATCATGGTTAGAAAGTAGCATAAGTTGTAAACTTTGTCAAGTTGTAAACTTTGTACTTTCTTATAATTTTGCAGAAAATAGTAAGCCGTGATATGCTGCTTTTGAAATATGAAAAAAAGAATTTTGACCGGCGATCGGCCAACGGGGCCACTTCATTTAGGGCACTATGTGGGCAGCCTTCTTAATCGCGTGCGTCTTCAGGATGAATATGAGCAGTTTGTCATGATTGCCGATGTACAGGCGTTGACGGACAATTTTGAGCACCCAGAGAGAGTGAGAGATAATATAAAAGAACTCCTACTTGATTATTTGGCGGTCGGAATTGACCCGAAAAAGACCACGATCTTTATCCAATCGTTGATTCCCGAGATTGCGGAACTAACGGTGTTCTACCTTAATCTCGTTACTCTAGAAAGAGTTCTTCGTAATCCAACGGTGAAGGAGGAAATTAAACAAAAAGGATATGAAAAAAGTTTGCCGGCCGGGTTTGCGATGTACCCAGTTTCCCAAGCAGCTGATATTACTTTCTTGAATGCAAACCTTGTTCCGGTTGGGGAGGATCAATTGCCAATGATTGAGCAAACAAGAGAAATTGTGAGAAAATTCAACAGTTTATATGGGGAAGTTTTTGTAGAGCCGGAGGCGTTGGTGGGGGAAATAAAGAGACTGCCGGGAATTGATGGGAATGCCAAAATGAGTAAGAGTCTGAATAATGCCATTTATTTATCAGATTCGGAGGAAATCGTAAATAAAAAAGTGATGTCTATGTATACGGATCCTTCCCGGGTTCATCCGACAGATCCGGGAAGAGTGGAAGGGAATCCGGTGTTTGTTTACCACGACGCGTTTAATGCAGATAGGAGCGAAGTTGAGGATTTTAAGAAACGTTATCGAGCAGGAACTGTAGGGGATGTGGAAGTGAAAAAACGG
>CAYPLU010000038.1:2371-6304 GCA_964411775.1 uncultured Gammaproteobacteria bacterium
CAAGTAATAAACGATATGCTTTCCCCAATTAGAGAAAGAAGGAGCGAGTTTGTCAGGGATCCGCAGAAACTAGATGAAATATTGAAGTTGGGGACGGAAAGAGCGCGTGAGAAGGCTCGAGAAACTATGGAAAAAGTGCGGAAGGCAATGAAGATTGATTATAGAATTTGAATTTTCAGTTCTTTGAATTTTTTCAGCCGGTGATCGTTGGTAATAAATTTGGTTGCTCCAGAAACAATCGCGGCAGCTAGCTGAATAGTGTCTGAGGTGCGAAAACCATAGATTCTCCTGATCCTGGCTGATTCTAAGGCGATAACGCGATTTACATCGATAGTCATTAGATTTGGAATGGTGGAATAAAGATTTTTAAGTTTGTCTGTCTCCCCTTGCCCCCTTTGAAATGATAGAAGTTCAATTAGTGTTATAACACTTGTTGTCCCTTGGGCTCTTTTGGTGGCTAATAGTTCAAAGATTTTTTTTGATTTTAACCCGAACTCTGGATTCTTCTCAAAGAAATAAATGAAAATGTTGGTGTCAATGGCAATTACCATTCGTTTCTCATTTTTTCCAGTTCTTTAATGGGATCGATGTCTTTCCAGGCGTCTTTCATGAGGCCATAGTTTTCTTCGATCCAATTGGCCGAGGTTGGCTTAATGGCCACAGTTTTACCGTCAAGGGTATAGACAGCCACTTTATGCCCGGCTTTGAAGCCGGGGATTTTTTCCCGGATCTCTTTGGGGATGACAATTTGGTTTTTGGTGCCGATGGTAATAATCTGCATGGTATGTCAATATTAGTCAAAAATGACATACTTTGTCAAGAATCAGATCGAGAGTTTTGCTCCGCGGCCACGATAAGTGACAAGGCTGCAAGTAGGGGAAGCAAGTTCCAATTTCTTTTTTAGACGGTGGATCATTTGATCAAGGGCGTGTTCGCTGGTTTCATATAAATTGTTTGGCCAGATAGCCTTGATCATTGCTTCGCGATCGACAAGGTTTCCTTGATTTTCAATCAGAATCTTCGCAAGAGAAAATTCCTGTTTGGTCAGGGTGGAGGAGAACTGAATTGGGCCAATTTTGTCTTTGGTAGCTGATTTTGGCTTCAGAATTGATAAAAGTGGGCAGTTAAACGAATAATCAGCGTGATTATGGGTAAAAACAGCCAGTGATTCCAAATCAAAACAAAGTTTCTGGTCAAGAGACGGGTTTTTGATGACTTCTTGGGCATAACCCTCGTTTGTGTAAGCCAGTTTCACCAGGCGTTTGATGATTCTTGGGGCGCCGCCAGAAGTTTCAGTGATCAAGTTAAGAACGTGTTTGGGAATCGCATAGTTCAATTGTTCGCCGATTCCACTGGCAAAAGCTTTCGATTCCTGGTGGTTCAGGGGTGGAACATAGAGAATATTTTCAAGTAAGACCGAACGAAGACTGGAGTTTTCGACAAATGAATCGCTTCCCAAAATGTTTCTTTCGGCAGCAAAAAGGATGGAAGTTTGAGGACGGAACTGTTCGCGAATATCCTTGATTCTTTGAATCAGGTCTTTCCCATTTGGACCTTCCAGAGCTTCGGCATTGTCGGCAATGATTAAGAGCTTTGTCGTTAAGGGAAGATCTAGGTCTTTTATTGCTTTAGTGATTTCATCTGGTGTGATGGACTGTAAATTGAGCCGGGTGCAGACGATCGGCGTGTTCGGCGAATAGTGGGTGAGAATGGTGTTGTTCTCCAATAGTTCCAAAGTGAGAGTTTTTCCCATGCCAGCGGGGCCAACAATCATGCCGGAGTCGGCGGATTTAATCACGCGAAAGATTTTTTGGAAAAATTCCTCACGGAAATTTTCCGGAAGATTCAACTGATGGACGTTTACAATCTTCACAATATCACAAGTGTATCACAATCTTAGAACAGGGTCAAATGTTATGGGATATGTGAACAAGATGTTTAGCAAAAATCAAGCTTTTGACATTCCTTGGTCTCATAATCAGCTCATGGAAAAAAAGAGAAATCCATATCTAGCTAATCCTGACGCCGGGGGTGGGTATTGTGACCCTCAAGAACCGATTGATAAACTCCTTGAACGTGCGGCTGCGACGGCGGATCAGACTTTAGCCCATAGATATAGGGCAGAAGCAGCTAATAGGGCGGCAGAGTCCTGGCCAAGGGAAATTACGTCAGAGGCGACTAAGCCGCCAGCCAAAAGCGGTTGGTGTTGTTGCGGAATTCTTGTTATTACTTTTGGGAGTCTCGCAACGGTTGGAGCTGCCGCTATTGTTAATGGTGGGAAGTTACCATTTTAAAAAATGCTTTCTGAGATTTTTAATTCCATTAAGGGTGCATTTACTTCTGTTGAGAACATAATTGAGTTGGCAGAGCTTCAAGTTGGTCAACCTACGGGAGTGGCTATTAAGCTTGTCGGTGATGTTCCAAAATCGGTTCATTTAGTAAAACCTGGGTGGGAGGCTCTTCGTGGTATCGTTTCAGGGCCGGGCAACGTTTTATCGGATGCCCTTAGTGTTACTGAACAGGTAGATTTGATTAGTCAACATAATATGAATGTAGAGACAAATAGATTCACCTTGGCGATGTTAGTCGTAACCGTTCTTGCAGCCTGCGGAGTGATTGGTTTGGCAGGATATGGATTAATTGTTGCAAATAATATGTTTAATGATTGGCGAGCGGCGACTTTTCCCTCAACTAGCCCCACGCCTATCGTCATCGAAACAAAATCGCCGGTGGATAACCCCGTGCGTTTCACAGTTACTCCGACTCTGGCGTTGTCTCCCACGCCAACTCAACAAGCATCGACTCCTGTTCCATCTTTGTTCCCCACCCCGGTTCCAACGGCGAGAATGGGAGAGGCTTATTGTTTCCCTTGGAAGTTTGGAGTTAAAAGAGATCAAATGGCAACTACTTTTCAGTTTGGATTGGGAAGATCTCTATCTTCAGAAGAGAATTTAAGATTGAGAGCGATGGAACCTAAAAAGGCTGGAACATCGACTAAACCATGCCTTGTTCGTTAAGTCTTAACTGGTTTTTCATTTTTGTATCACAAAATTTTCTTTGTGCGTGGGATTGTGGAGAAAATGGTGGTTATTTGTCAAGCTAGATTGGACTTGGAAGAATAGGATTAACCATGGTTATCATTTCAAAAATCTTAACCGAACTTTACAAAATTTTTGTCGAGGGCGAAGAAGATGAGAAGTGGGAGTTATTTATTTAGAAAACAAAAAATATGGCAACAGTCACGGTAGAGTTTTTTAGTGAGAATTTTGTGATGGGGAGGCAAAAGGGTGATGTAATTAAGTGTCGCCAGGACGGGGCGGGCCCCCTTGGCCTTAGACGGTGGGGAAGGGTTTCTTTTAGGGTTGGTAACGAAGTGAGCGGTGGGAAGAGCGCTGTAGAAAGAATTGGGGGGATTTGTAGTGATCAGTGCCCCGCAACACGATGCCTTTATCATCCTTCGGGCATGACAAAGGATCTATTGCCGCTAGATGCTGATTACTAACTATTATGGTACTTGATACTGAAAATTTTTCTACCCCAGGACGTGATGCAGAAGGGTGGATTCGCTTTGAAGCGGATAATAGACTCACGGTAAGGGAAATTGATTATACGATTGGATCGCCTACAACAGCTGATGCGTTGAATTCTCAAGTTGCGTTGGTAAGAGAGGGTTTGTCTTTGAGACCTGAGTCACAAATTGCGCTGCGGAGAACGGATAGTGAGGTTGCGGACCAACCTGACTATTTACCCATCACGGTAGTCTTCGAGGCCTATTCGCCACGAATTGCGTTATAATCGAGGGGTGAAAGGGGTCGTTACGATTGATGATTTTGGCCAACTTGATCTCGGAGTGGGGGAAATTTTGTCAGCGAATGAAGTTCCTGGAAGTGAGAAACTTTTGCAACTTCGGGTTGATTTCGGAACGGGGACTGG
>CAYPLU010000039.1:0-6074 GCA_964411775.1 uncultured Gammaproteobacteria bacterium
TTTGGAATTTCTTGGGATCACGCAAAAACTCCACAACTTCAGTAATTTCTTCTTTTGCTTCTGTAAGTCCAGCCACATCACCAAAAGTAACTTTCTTTTTGCCATTGCTTTCACTGCCGGCTAGACGCGCCTTAGTTTTTCCGAAGGTAAAAGCAGACATAGATCCGCGTTGAGCTTGGCGGAACATGAACCAAAATAAAAATACAACTAGCAGGAACGGAAGAACTATCGGCAGGAAGTTTATAATGTAGAATCCAAAACCCGATTCATTTTTTACATCAAGACTAACTTTGGCTAGCTTGTCTTTTTCAGTGCCCAGATTCAGCAGGGTATCGCTGACCGATGAGCCGGCTTCTTTTTTAGATATTTCCTTTTTGCCATCGTTAAGTAAGATATCTAGTTTTTCTCCGCGTACAGTAACTTCTTTGACCTGGGCTTGGTTTATTTGGTTAACCAGGGTAGTCAGTGAGATTTCATTACTTTCTTGGGTAAGGGGGGAACGTATAATCGCGACAAAACCTGATATAACCAGAAATATCAGAAAAACTATAATAATGTATTTAAATAGTGATTTCATAGAGCACAAATTATCATAAAAAAATCACAAAGGCAAATGTCTTATAGGTGTATCAAATAATAAAACGGCAGACGCGCTTGCGCGTCTGCCGTTGCAAATTGTAGGTGCAAATTGTTATTAAAGCAGTTGCACTGACAACGAACCATCCCCGGCCATTTCCAGGAACCTTCCGGACAATGCCTTTGACGCGGACACGACCGTTACTGACTTTTGTTGCCAGATGGCATGCGTCGCCAGTCTCTGGAAGTCAGCGTCTCCTGACACGATAATTAGATCAGTAATGTCGCTGTTATCAATTATCGCATAACCAAGATCGTGCATTTGGGCATCTACCGTATCGGCATCCTTTATGGTTGAACCGCCGGTTAAGATTTGACGAGGACAAACCAAGGGATGGAAGCGATGCTTATGAGTCAGTTGCATTATCGGTGCCCGGCTTACATAGTGGTCCGGGATAAAAACAAATGCGAAAATCAATTTACCTTTTTCCAGTATCGGATTCAAAAGCCAAGAAAAATCTCTGAATTTGTCAGCAGATTTTGGCATATTTTTTTCTAGATTGACGAAGTCCAGAAATATGGCAAATTTTTTATTTTGCGATCCCTGCGACTCAGGCGGGCTACCAATTGATGTCCTTCTTAATTTTTTCCCTTTCCCTGTTTTTTTGATAACACAATTTTCATCCCATGTCGTATTCAATATGCGAATTCTCCAAAGGACGCATCCCTTTTTACCACGGAAATCTTTTTCAATGTATTTCAATTCTGTTAATTCTTCAATCTTTTTGGCGATAGCCACTTGGCTGCGTTTGGTTTTTTCTGATAAGAACTTAACCAATGCATGTCCACCTGGCGCCTGCACCCAATTGACACCATTTTTTAAGGAACAGAGTATGGCAAGAAATTCTTTGAGCTGTAAGTGTTGTTTGGATACCATGATTTGCCTCTTAACCCAAGAGCCCAAACAGCATGGCTCTCGAAGATATATTATCAAATATACTTGACAAAGTCAACATAATAAGCTAAAAATAATAGTAAGGACATTTACAATTCATCGGGAGTAAAACCAAAGAAAGCTATTAAATTAGCTAAAAAGGAGATGATATGAATGTTTTTTCGTTTTCTTCACCAGCCCCTTGTTCTTCTAGGACCGTTCAATTATTTGTTCTTGATGGAGAAAAATTGCTTTTGGTTCATGAAAAAGGAGATGAAGAAGTCGAAGGTGATAAGTCAAACAAAAGCGTTAAGCCTCCAGGTTCTGGTTTGCCGGGCGGTGGTATTGATGAAAACAAATCCGAAGAATACATCGTAAACCGTCTTCGGAGGTCGTTACTGCCGGTTTATAGAATAGAAGAGAATCTTTTCATGAATATGCCCCTTAACCCAGACATTGAATCTAAGCTTTTTTTAACAGCAATAACAGAAGGGATTGAAGAAACCGGTCTGCTCATTTGTCCCACGCGTGTCTTGTTTGAAGAACAGAATTCGCCAGAGCATAAAGTTGTTGTAGCATTAGGAAATGTGTTGGGTGGAAGTATCCTGAAGAGAAGCATAGAGACAAACGGTTGTGACTGGTTTAATTTTCAAAACCTGCCATGGGATACTTATCGTTCTCACGTGAAAAGAATAATCAAGGCTTTTAAGGTTTTGGGTCGTGATGATTTAGCTCTAAAGGTAACGATTCAAGAAAAACCCAAAAACACCACAATGACACAGGAGGAAATGTGAGTGAAGTATCTTTTGTTGCCGGTGGCGGAGCTAACTCTATTGGCCGCAGTTTTTATCGTCTAAGACTTGGCGATTATAACTTAGGCATTGATTGGGGTGGCGGTTATGGTGCCGGTTATGACGAACCTCATTACGATGGACCCCTGGATGTTTTATTGATGTCACATGGCCATCACGATCATGTGACTATGGTGCCAAAACTGCTCAAAAAATATCCGGGCTTGAAACTTTTTGCTACAGCTCCCACAAGAGACCTTTCTTTAATGGGCTGGCGACAAACTCTGAAGAAAGCCGCAAAACTGGATTCGAAATTGCCATTTGAAGAACAAGACACGAAAGCTGCATTTAATGCAATTCAAGTTTTTGAAGAAAATAAAGAAATTAAACTAACTCCCGAGATCTCTGTTTTTCCGATTCACGGGGGACATATTTTGGGCGCAGTTTCTTTTCTAATTTCCTACAAAGGTGAAACATATTTTTTTACCAACGACATATGTTTCCATGATCGATATCTGATTGATGGGGCGCCAGTATTTAGTTTAAAACGTTGTCATCTCTTGGTTAGGGAATCTACCTATATCAATAAAAAGGTAGGCGATAGGCTAGAAATTAAACGCCAGCTAGTGGCTGCGGCTACTGATGTGCTTGCGCGTCGCGGACGTTTACTTATTCCTGGTTTGAGTATTGACAGGATTCAAGACGTCTATGGAGATCTTTATGAGGCCGGCCTGTGGCCAATTTATATCGACGGCGCTATAAAGCCCACCGAGATTTATCTTCGTTATCTGAGGGAAAGGGCAGTGGCGCTTAGAAAGGCACTGAAATTCAATACCGATAGAGACAGAAAAAGATTTCTTGCAAGACAAGAAGCGGGAATAATCATTGCTTCGTCAGGCATGGTTTATCCCAACACACTTTCAGCCTTTTGGGCCGAAGAATTGCTTCATAGGGAAAACGATGCGATCTTTGTCGCTAACTATCAGGATCCCGACGGGCAGGGTTCGTTAATTACGACTACTCCTGATGGTAAAGTTGTCAGATGGAATGACGGGCTGGTTAAGGTTAAGTGCCAAAGAAGAGAATTTAATAAATCTGCCCACATGGATGGGCCTGAAGGCGAGGAACTTGAAGAAAGACTTAACCCCGATGTTATAATTTATACCCACGGTGAAGACGCTGAAATTAACAAGTTCATCAGTAGCCACTCCATACAAGATTTAAGACAAAGGATAAAGGCCCTTGAGGGCAAGGAGGTGGAATTGTGATAGTTGGTGAAGTCAACGTATTGAATACAAAATTCCATCAAGTTTTTGGAAAAGATCTTTCTGTGGCACTTGAAGCAACCCTTAACGCCGACTCTGCTCAAGAGCTTGAAATAGACAGAGACTTATACCGGGGCAACGAAAATTTGATTTTTCGCTGCAATGGTTGCTGGAGGATTTATTATCCGGCAATTGTCAATGGTAATGTGACAAGTGACACAGAGGCTACGATCAGCTTTTTGCCATGGTTTTCCGGACCGGAAGTTTTGTACCATCGGCTGGTTTTGCGAGCCAAGCCGATTGCGGGGAAAGTTTTCCGTTGGTTGATGTTGGCCAGAACCGGAGAAGAAAAGCCCTTCACTTTCAGTCCGGATAAAGCTTACATAAACCTGGATTTTTTCAGCAAGCGGAATGACATTTTTTTGCCATTATTTGTTAAGGCTAAGGCAGACAGCGGCGAGCTTATCTACTTTGTTTTGGAAGGTCAGTGGAGTGAAGAAGGAGTTATCCTGAAGATTCGCAGGATTACTGAATCTGAAGCGCCAACGTACTTAGTTGCTGCAAAACCCTAGTATTTTTAGCCAAAATTGCCAAAACCCTTGTTTAATCTCACGGTTTGCCATCAGGGCATAGGTGGGATTGACAAGGGTTTTTTTATTTGCTATAATTTGAGAATCAGATTGAAGCGGCAGTTTAGATGTTTTTCATGAGCAGGTCTACCAAATTGAAACTGCTAGGTCATTAACAACTTACCCATCAGATCAAAGGTCTGGTGGAACTTGAGAAGCCCAATTGGGCAAAGGAGAATCACAATGTCGTCAACAAGTGAACCGATGAAATCAACGGTGCAGGATATGTTGAGAGCTAAAGGAGTGGAGGTAGTTCCCGCAAGGGTAAGCAAGAAAAGCGGTTCGGCCGCCTTGCAACCTCCGACGAAGTTCGCGTTCGCACCGCGTCAGCTGAACAAGCCGCAGCTGACGATTCGCAGCCAGGAAGAGCGAGCGCAAAATCTGGCCAATCTGGACAACTATCGGCGCGAAATCGCGCCGTGGATGTCCGACTTGGTTCTGCAGCTTCGGTCACTTTCATCCGGAACGCCGGATGAAGTGGCTCTTGCGAGGGCTGATGTTGAAGCCCTCCAAACTTCGATTCAGGCAGAGCTCAATCAGGAGCATCCGCAGGGTAAGGAAGCGGCGCTACTCGCGTACGCTTCCGCGATGATTAAGACCTGCCCCGAGTTTCGGGGTAGCGTGGAAGAAACTCTGACGAGCCTGGTTGAGACCGGTTTCTTGATGGAAGTCGGAAAAGGCAATGGGATTCGGATTTACGGCGGCGAGTACGCGTTAGCCAAGGACCTTGCGAGGAATGCGGAAGCGAGATCCACTGGAGAGGCGTTGACGCAGCTTGTCGACCGGACCGTTGCGGCCGGTCGTCAGAAATTCGAGACCGATTTCGCCGCTCTCAAAGGGGCAGCTGGGCAAAACCAACTGTCGGTTGCTGATCTGAAGTCGGGCAAAGAGGGGAGGTTGCTCCTCGAAACCCCAGATCAGCAACACCGTGACCGATTCTACAAAGGGGGTTTTCTCCTGGTGGAGTCGACAAACGGCGGACAGATTCGTGCTCTCGATGCGGTGGGTGGTCCTCAGCGCATTGTCCGACAGCTGGCCGGGGTTGGGACGTATGTTTGGAACACCCAGCTCGGTTCCGAACGGTTGGAGATGAAGGAACGTTTGCCGGTGGAAGTTTTCCGGAACGTCCTGATTCTGCACGGCTTGATCTACCGGGGAATTATCTTGGCAGAGAAAGCCGAAGCGGCCGACCAGCGGAAGGAGGAGTTCAAGAAGCAGACCGCAGCCGAGAGGTTGACTCTGAAAGCGTCAGCAACACTGACGCTGGTGGAGTTCTTCATTTTAGGCAGGATCGGGTCGGTTCTGTTGGATCCTTTGGGGCGCAAGCCCTTTGAGATCCACAATCGAACTGACAAAGACAGCCGGCCCACGTTGGTCTGGGATGTCATTGCGCTCATCGAGCGCAATGCGCAAAATCAGATCAGGGTGGCCAACTGTCCGGAGCGGTTGGCTGAATTCTTCGCCAACTTCAGAGAATATGTCTCAACTGGCGAGAAGTTTGCTGCTGTCCGGTGGCCGTTGGGGAATTTGCTTCGGATGGGCTACGCTTCGGCACTCGCCGAAGCAACTCCGGAGCAAAAGTCCGAAGCTGCTCGCATGGTGGCCGAAGCTGAAGCCGCTCGCAAGACGGCTGAAGTTGAGGATCAAACCAAGCTGGCGACAGAGTTGCTTGCCGGCACTTGTGAAGAGATCGGGAATGTGACAATTCCCGATCCGAACGAAGGTCGGTAAGATTTAGCCTGGGGGAGGCGGATGCATGTGGGTCCGCCACCCCTTTTTATTTAACAAAACCCCCGCATTACGCGGGAGTTTTAGTAAGAGATTTTAATTCAATTTTAATTTGTTTTCTATCGTATGTTTTTTTAGTTTTATGTATTTG
>CAYPLU010000040.1:0-4817 GCA_964411775.1 uncultured Gammaproteobacteria bacterium
TGAGGACTATAACATTTTTTCGGAGAACGGCGAAGTGGCCTTTGCTAGTTTGAAACTCAAAAGTGCAAGCTATATGCCGATGAAGTCTTTCCGAGATTTAGCGGTTGATCCTTTGTCGCAAATTACCTCAGCGTTGGCTAAACTTGGCGAAGGCGAGGGAGCGGCAATCCAAATTTTGGTAGCGCCAGCGGATAACAAGTGGCGCTCGTTTGGCAGGAAGTATATTAGCAAGACTAAGAAAAACGAGGCGGATCCGGAGAAAGCGAAGTTTAATGTTGACCCAAAATCACTTGAGGCAATTGAAAACAAGTGCAGTAAGCCGGGGTTTAACACTTCAATTCGAATTGTGGCCTGCGCGCCGAAAAAAGCGGACGCGAAGATGACCGTTGATAACATCAAGAGTTCGTTTACACAGTTTACGTCAGACCAGAACGGTTTTTCCGGAGATAAAATCCGAGTGCAAAACGCCTTTATGATTGACTTTATCTACCGTTACCAACCCTTTTTTAAAAAGGGGTCGGTTTTGAACGCGGAAGAGTTGGCAACAGTATTTCATCTTCCCAACAAGAGTATTGAGACACCAAACATCTACTGGCTCAATGCCAAGAGGGCACCAGCACCCCAAGAGGTGTCGGAGTCCGGAGGGACATTAATTGGAAAATCGGTTTTTCGGGGGGAAGAACGGCCGGTACACATTTTGCCAGAGGATCGATTGCGCCATGTTTATATTATTGGAGCGACTGGGGTTGGAAAGTCGGTTCTCATGACTCAAATGATTCTGCAAGACATTAAAGCGGGCCACGGAGTGTGCTTCATTGATCCGCACGATACGTTTGAATCGGTAATGGAGCACATTCCGCCAGAACGGGCAGAAGATGTCATTTACTTTGACCCAGCCAATTATGACCGACCGATGGGGTGGAACATTATGGAATCGAGAAACGAACAGGAACGCCACATGATCGTGGCCGGATTCATTGGTCTTATGTATAAACTCTATGATCCCCACCAAACGGGTATTGTCGGACCCCGCTTGGAACACAGTGTTCGGAACGCCATGTTGACGGTCATGGAAGCCATGCCGGAAGGAACCTTGATCGAGGTTATGCGGGTACTTCAGGATCCGGGTGGACCATTCCTGCAAGAACTTTTGCCAAGGGTGACTGATCCATTGGTCAAACGATTCTGGACGGAACAAATTGCCAACACTCAAGAATTTCACAAATCAGAAACGCTTGACTACATCGTTTCCAAATTCAGCCGGTTCGTCATTAACAAGACTATCCGAAACATTATTGGTCAGTCGAAGTCCTCGTTTGATTTTAGAAAAGCGATGGATGAGAAAAAGATCATCATTGTGAACTTGGCCAAAGGCCTTATTGGCGAAGAAAACAGCTCGTTTCTGGGGACGCTTCTTATCCCAAAAATTTTGTCAGCGGCCCTTTCAAGGCAGGACACAGACATGGAGAAGCGGACGCCGTTTTATCTGTATGTCGATGAATTTCAAAATTTCGCCTCACCGGATTTTGGAACGATTCTTTCAGAAGCCCGGAAATATAAATTGGCACTCACAGTTGGGAACCAGTTTATGTCTCAGGTAGAAGAGGAAGTGAAAAATGCCATTGTCGGAAACGTGGGGACAATCATATCATTTAGAGTTGGGGTGGCTGATGCTCAGTTTTTAGCACACCAATTTGCGCCGACGTTTGGGGAGTCAGATCTTTTGAAGATTGAAGCCATCAATACGGATGTGAAGACGCTAGTTAAGAATGACCCCGTCCCAGTATATAGTATTAGCACTAAGATTGACTACAAAAATAAAAAAAAAGCAGGGAGCAAAAAGGTGGCCGAGATGATTAAGGAACTAGCATCTCTTAAATATGGTCGTGATGTGCGGGAGGTGGAAGCAGAGATTGCCCAGAGAAGTCATTTATATTAGTAGAACCGGAAGGAGTTGAACCTTCGTTATGTCTTTATAAGAGACACTTCCTACCGTTGGAAGACGGTTCCAGGTCTTGTGCTTGAATTATTATAATCGAATTGCACAATTCTCATGCAACGAGGTTACGGTGCTGGTAATTTCGAATACTCATCACCAATTGCTTCGATCGACTTCATGATTTTTCGTTTGATACGAACATTTAAGTATAAAAGATTGCAAGTCCCATGCCCAAAACTCTTATAGGTCAGACCATTTCGCTGTGACTTTTTGATGTAGGGAGCCTTAAAATTTTCTTTTGGTAAGTTCAGCAATTTCGCCCAATAGTCGGTCTCTTGTTGGATGTTCATGTCGCTGTATAGATGAAGTCGGACATAGATTTTCGACTGATCAATATTTAACGAGTGCTTTAGCCAGTATAGAGAGAATTGAATGACCTTTGGGTTTGTGTTGCTGATAACGACATGACTCGAACCAGCTTTTGTTCCCTCTCCCCAATAGAGAAAAGTTCCAGCAAGCAAGACCTCTCTTGGTGTCAAAGGGAGCCAAAATTTTTTCTCCTCGTCGTAAGCAAGTTCGTTTAACTTGCTTCGTTTTTTTGCCATCGTGTTACGAAAATTTTCTATCCATCGAGGTCTGTCGTTTTTGATTTTTTCTGCCTGTTCTTGGCTAAGCGGATATGAGGTTAGCCAGCCACTTAAGGTGCTTTTATTAAGCCCTAGTTTACGTTTTATTTCCGAATAGCTCTTGCCTTGGAGACGGAGTTCAATTGCTTTTTCTCTATCTTTTGGTCGAGCCATTTTGAACTGTAGTAACGTTTTTTATAACAAATATAGTGTAGTTCAAGTTGTTCATTGGTTCAATGAAGAAGGAGAAGGTTGTTCGTAAATGGCCGAAGGCCCGTTCCTCTATCGAGGGCCTACCTATAGTATTGACAAAGCACCCCATAGTTTGTATAATAGTTGGCAAATGGCAAGTAAAGCCGCTTCAGTGGATACAGGCAAAGAAGGGTTTGAGATTACTCCTCAACATTTGGCGAGGACGATTACTCTTCTCGAGCTTGGGGCTATAGCTCTCTTCGCTTCTCAGAACATTGAATTTGCATTTAATATGGCCAATAAATTAACGCCTAACTCACCTATTGAGTGGGGGGTTGTATTAGTGTCGTTGCCAAGTGCGCTGGTGCTTAATTACATCTTGAACAGGTTTATTGGTGCGAGGGTTTTAGAAGCCTATGATAATTGGCGTTATGGCGACAAAATAAAACAGGCGAGAGACCTTGCAAATCGGGCAACGGGAAGCTCAGTTTTATCACTTGATTGGACGAGACAGGCTAAAGATGTCCAGCAAAACGCTGAATGGAAAAAACAGAAAAGTATGAAGGGGAACGGTGGACAGTTGCAGCCCCAATCTGCGGCAGAGGTTAGGGTATATGAGGGGTACGCCCAGGAGTATCAAGGGGTGGCAGGTGAATATAAAGACGACGCGCAGACTTTAGCTGGCAAATCGGCAGAAATTAAAAAAAGCTTACCCAAGAGAGTAAGAGCCAAAATCGAATAGTTCACTTCGGAAGAAGCTACATCCAAAATCGATCTTTCACAGTTTTTAAAGGAAGCTTTTTAGCTGGTTTGTGGGTGAAGATTAAAGTTCCTCTAGTTTTACTTTCTCCGCAGGAAGATCTTTGATGAATTCCAAATATTTTTCAGTCGTTGAGATTCGTTTGTGGCCAACCAGTTTGCTTATTAGAACGGGGCTCGTGCCGGCAGCGAGGTGATGAGCAATGAAGGTGTGCCTGAGATCATTCACTTTGGCGCCGACGATACCAGCAATTTTAAAGTAGCGGTCAATGGCGGTGCGGATGTTGCGAATGAGAAGCGGTCGGCCAGTTTTGGTAATAAAAAGCGCACTGGAAGCTACTTTTGGGCGAATGGCGAGATAATTCTGAATGGCGGTTTTGACGGATTTATTTAGAGGCACCTCGCGTTCCGGGTGGCCCTCCATAGCGGCGATTTTGATGAAATTTTCACTGACGGAGTCGGTTGCTAACGCAGCCAGTTCGCCGATACGCATGCCAGTTTGCAGGAGAAGCTCAACAACGGCCGCAATTCGAACGTCATCTCGGCAGGCGTCTCTCAGGGCCCGATATTCCATTCTAGAGAGGATTCTGGGGGCTTTGGAGTCAAATTTTGGGTGGCTAATAGCGGCGGCGACATTGTTTTCGGCATACTTGTAAGTTACCAAGAAGCGATAGAAAGTCTTAATCGAGTTAATCTTTCGGGAAATTGATTTCGGGGTATAGTTTTGAGTATGCAAAAGGGCCAAAAAATTGTTGAGATCGTCAACGTTGACCTCGGGAACGTTTGACCGGCCAGTCTTTTTCAAATACTCTATTAGCTGGTCGATATCTTTTTTGTAAGCAATAACGGTGGCAGAAGCTTTCTTACCGGATTTGAGGAATTCAATGAATTCATTTAGGGATTGATCTAGTGTCATAAATTTCATACCTATAATATCATCTATTGGGATTAAGTACAAGGGTATATCGAGGCTAAAGGGGATGGCTTATTGTGAAGGGCCAACAGGCCTAGATTTCTCCGCACGGCGGAGAGATGATTTTTCTCGTAAGCTCGAAAATATCACGTTATCTATGAAAAACAATTGATGGATCGTAAGAAGGCGCTAAGGACGGGAATAATTATCGTTTGTCTGTACTTGATTGTCACAACGGTTCAGTCCATGGCTGATCTGTGGCGGGCGGGGGATAAGGTGACCAGGCGGGAGCAAGAATTGACACAACTTTTGAAGGAACAAGATGATCTTTTCAGGCAGCAACAAGAGGCGCAATCGCCGCTTTTTTTGGAACAGGTAGCTAGGAATG
>CAYPLU010000040.1:4827-5970 GCA_964411775.1 uncultured Gammaproteobacteria bacterium
CTCCGGCGACGTTCACCCCGGACCTTCGGCCGAATTGGAAAAAGTGGCTAAGGCTGTGGTATTAGCCTGCGCTGAGCCCGTCGAAGGGTGCCAACGAGAGGAATCGGACCTCTGACTTACCGCTTATGAAACGGTCGTTCCACCACTGAACTACGTTGGCCTGACGGTGATTTTAACAAAAAATGATCCAGCTTCAAAGCGACGATCTTCTTGGAGCGAGTGACTTATTTGGAAAGTTCCCGAGTAGACAATTTTTAGAGGCTTATTTATTTTGGACGGATCCGGTCTACCATGATCGGATTGTATGCCCTGCCATTACTTATTTGTACGTAGGCTGTTATGGTCACTCCTCTGATTTGGTAAGTGCCGGGTTGTTGGTGGACCGTGACGTCTGCCCCTATCTCATCGAGCCCTTTTTTAAGAATCTCTTGTGCTCTTCTGCTGATATCTGAGATTTTTTGTTGCCGTTCCACCTCTTTTAGGGCGAGGGTAATTTGTTCATGTGCAGTTTGAGCGTTTGTATCCTGGCTAAATTCGATACCTAAACCGCGTGCGAGGTTTATTTGGGCTTCTGTTGGCCCACCAGCTTGGCTACTGGAATCGCCGAAATTCCACTTTTTTTCTGACATGTTGTAATTTTGCTGATCCGCGCTTAAATTTTTATGTTGCGGGGCCAGGAATCGCACCTGGTCCGGAAGATTATGAGCCTTCCATGCGACTTTACACTACCCCGCGTTAATTTGATCGCGTCCGTATTTTACTCTTTTTGAATAGATTTGACAATCTGATTTCACAAGTATGGGGTAGACCAATTTCATACAAAATAATTACAAACCAGGTTAGCTCTTTGGTTTAACCTTGTGAGGATGGCCAATGGATTTGGAAGGATTCGGATGCCGGACTTCAAAGGGGAGACGGATTCTCCTGGGCTTCTTCCCCCAGCTTCCAGCAATCTGGAAGAGGAAAAGAAACAAGAGATTGTCCCCACAACTGCGAGAAATCTGCTTCACCTTCGAACAATTTTCCCGTTGCGGGTTTTTTTGTTGGAACCGCATGAAATTATTATTGATGAGATTAAAGTTTCGGTTGTCTACCATCATTTTTGGGAAACGGAGCGGGCGGTCAGACGATTTATCAAGACTT
>CAYPLU010000041.1:0-4432 GCA_964411775.1 uncultured Gammaproteobacteria bacterium
TTCTGGTCTTGTTATCCCCGGTCGTGCTTACCTTCAGCCCAGATATTGTGGTGAGCCGGTCTCACCTCATGCCATTCTTGGCGAACCTCTGCGCGACCGTTTAGAAATGAAGTTAACCAAGCGGGCGGTAAAAGATAAAAAACCTCTTCTGGCTATTTGTCGCGGTATGCAGGTTCTCTGGGTCTCTCAAGGTGGGGAACTTCTGGCTCATCTCCCCGATATTACCGACGAACATCATGGTCAGGCTAATCCGACCTATCAGGATCTCTATCGCCCCGAGTCTGTCCACGATATTTATTTGCAACCGGGAACAAAAATTAGCCAAATCTGGAGTTCCGTTACGACTGACTGCGTTACTAAAATTCCCTCAATGCACCACCAGGCGATTAAAAAAGCTTCTTCGAAAAAGTTTATTCTATCCGCTAGCTCCAAAGAGGGGATCATTGAAGTCATCGAGCTCCCAACGGCTGTTCACCCCTTCTGTATTGGCATTCAGGGTCATCCTGAGGCTTGGGCCATTTCCACGAACAAAAAAGAAAAACTTCTTCCCCAGCTTTTATTTCACCAGTTTGCTAACGCTTTGTAGCGGTCTTTTTTTGGAAGAATTTCAGGTAGATAATCGGTAAAATTCCTAGGCTGTTGACTAACAGAAGTGCCACGAACCAATATTTCTGACGGTTTCGGGAGGCCTTCCACAAGCTAACTCCCCGCCAAACAAGATCCCATAAAACAAGAATTGGTAACAAACCAATCAAAAACCAGATTAAACCATAACTAATCACCCTCTAATTCTATTCCTAGTGTCAAGTGTCCCGGGGACTTAGTCAACAAGTGTCAAAGCCACTCCCTTTTTGTTTGCCCGACCAGTTCTACCAATTCTGTGAACGTAATCATCATAAGAGTTCGGCAGATCAAAGTTAACTACGTGACTGACATTATCAATATCCAATCCCCGCGAGGCAACGTCAGTCGCTAAAAGAATTTTGATGCGATTTTGCTTAAAATCATCAAGAGTTCGCTGTCTTTGGCCTTGACGTTTGTTTCCGTGAATTGCCCCCGCCCTAAATCCGCGTTTTACTAATTCATCAGCCAGTTTTTGCACTCCGAACTTTGTTCTTCCAAAGATCAAGACTTTTTCCATATTCTTTGAAACCAACAGGTCGTGAAGTAAATCAATTTTTTTGACCCCTGAAACAACATTAATTATTTCCTGTTCAATATTTACTGCCGTCTCTCGAGTTTTTACCGATACCGTAATGGGATCTTTCACAAACGCTCGAAGAATCTCAACTACTTTTCCAGAAACTGTGGCTGAAAAAAATAGCGATTGCCTCGTTTGTGGAAGCATGGCAATGATTCGTTTGATTTCAACAATAAAGCCAATGTCAACCATTCGGTCCGTCTCATCAAGAACGACGGTTCCAAATTGAGACAAGCTCAAAAATCTTGATTGAACCAAATCCATTAGTCTTCCCGGAGTGGCAATCACAAAATTTGGGTTTGCCTTAAGATCAAAAATCTGCCGGTTCATACTCGCCCCGCCAATGCAAACCGCCGCCCGAATCTGCATGTTTTTACTAAAATCACGCAACTCCTCAAAAATTTGGGTTGCTAATTCCCGTGTTGGGACAATCACCAAGACTTTTTCTTGCCTATTTTTAAAAACTTTGTCAACCAGGGGGATCAAAAACGCCGCCGTTTTCCCCGTGCCAGTATTAGCCATGCCAATCAAGTCCTTGCCTTCAACAATTGGCATAATTGCTCGATCTTGAATTGGGGTTGGGCTCTCATAACCCTTTTCAAAAATGTTTCTTAAAATTTCAGGTGAAAGTTGAAAATCATAAAACGTGTGGGCAGGGACAAAGGTCTCCTGTGGTTGCTCACTTAAATCTGACCGGTTTTCTTTCGAAGCACGAATCATGCCCAAAATTTGTTCCTTAAGACGAGCATCTTTTGAGTATATCCCTGGCCCAAATACTTTTCTTGCCGGACGCTGAAAACCAGCCTTAAACTGCGGCCTCTGGCCGAAGCGGTTCGAGTGACATTTTGGTTGAAACATAGATATTGATCAAACAGTACTAGATGTAAAGACTGGAGCAAAAATTTCCAAGGATTTTAGCCAACCTTCTCGATTCTAACGGCAAATATGTTCCTCTTGCCAAACAAAGTGAATTATACCTGAAGTTGGTTGGGAAGTCAATTAGACTATGGGATAGTTGTGATAAACATGAGAATTAGAGGATAATAAACATACTGGGAAAATGAAACTAATCGACAACTTCCTAAATTCCATCACCATGTATCGCTTGGTTCTTTACGTTCTCCTTATTCTGGTCGGGTTGGGAGCTGTCTTCAGTTTCGCAAGAATTTTGCCATTCAACGGTGTTTCCTACGTCCTTTCTGTCAGTTTCCTCCTGACCGTCTCTTGGATCACTAATAAAGTTCTTTCCTGGGCATTTTCCGCTCCCACAAATGTCGAATCAGTCTATATAACGGCACTTATTTTGGCACTTATAATAACGCCAAGCTCCTCGCCACCTGGGATTGTCTTTCTGGGGTTAGCCGCCTTCTTGTCGATGGCCTCAAAATATATTTTGGCCGTCAGGAAGAAACATTTTTTCAACCCGGCTGCAGTGGCTGTCGTTCTGACCTCTTATGGAATTGGTCAATCAGCCAGCTGGTGGGTGGGCAACTTTTGGATGCTACCATTTGTCACAGTCGGCGGACTATTAATTGTCCGGAAACTCCGTCGCTTTAACCTTGTCCTAAGCTTTCTCGCCTCAGCTCTGGTAACCATTATTAGTCTAAGCCTGTTGAAGGGGAGCAGCCTCATTCCGGTTTTAGAATCAACCATTCTTTATTCCCCGATTCTATTTTTTGCTTTTATCATGCTGACCGAGCCCCTGACTACCCCGCCATCAAAAAATTTGCAGATAGTCTACGGGGCGCTAACCGGGATTTTATTTTCTACTACCCCTGAAGCGGCCTTATTAATTGGCAACATCTTTTCTTATCTAGTTAGCCCCAAAGAAAAACTAATGTTGAAATTGAAAGAAAAAATTAAACTCGCGCCTGATATTTACGATTTCATTTTTACTCCCGATCAGAAATTTTCCTTCACCCCCGGTCAATATCTGGAATGGACCTTGCCTCACAAAAACTCAGATAGTCGGGGAAATCGTCGTTATTTCACTCTCGCTTCTTCTCCGACTGAAGATAACATCCGAATTGGCGTCAAATTCAATGAAAACTCAAGTAGTTTCAAAAAATCGCTACTTTCTTTCACTAAAGATAAACAAATAACTGCCGGACAACTTTCTGGCGACTTTATCTTAGAGGATAATCCCAACCAGAAATATGTTTTCCTCGCCGGAGGAATTGGTGTCACTCCTTTTCGCAGTATTGTCAAAAACCTTTTGGACGCCAAATCCAAAAAAGACATAATTCTAATTTATAGTGCCAAAACAGCCGACCAGTTTGTCTATTCCGATATTTTTGAAGAAGCCAAAAGCCACCTTGGAATTAAGGTTATTTATCACCCGACAAACGAAGCTGGTCGCTTAACCGGGGAGATGATTAAAAATAACGTCCCTGATTTTAAAGACCGGATCTTTTATTTATCCGGTCCTCACGGAATGGTAACTGGCTTTGAAGAAGTCCTAAGATTAATTGGCATAAGTAGCCAAAAAATAAAAACCGATTTCTTCCCCGGCTACGTATAAATTTTAATTGCCACTGGAAGCTCGATAGGGCTTATCTTTCAAATAACTTAAAAGAAACTCTCCTGTTCTTTGACCCGGACGAATACGATAGAGAAAAAAGCGATTAATTTCACCCTGGTCTACCCCGGCAACGGTCGAAGCCGCGCTTGTAAAACCGGCCTCCTTAACAATATCAACCGCCTGTTGATCATACGATCCATATGGGTAAGCAAACGAAACAATTTTTATATGAAGGAACTCCTCAAGCATCTTCTTGCTTTCTTCAATTTCATATTTATTTTTTTTCTCCGATCCACCCTTCAAAGCCACGTGATGAACTGTGTGAGCGGCAATTTCTACCAAACCGCTATTAGCCACTTCCTGAAGTTGCTTTTTGGTCAAATAGTCTGAACCATCAAGAAGCCCTGGGACAATATAAGCGGTCACCTTAACCTGATATTTCTTTAAAAGCGGCAGAATAACTGTACTCAAATCCCAGTGCCCGTCATCTACTGTCAAAAGAATCGGGTTAATTGGTAGGAATCGCTTACCGTCAATAACTTCGGCTAGCTCTTTTGCCGTCATAAATGTGAAATTATTTTTTGTAAGCGTTTTTAACTGTTCTTCAAAAATGTCTGGAGTAATGTTCAAACTCTGGCGAATAGTGTCCCCTTTGTCTTTAATGTATTCCACGTAATGGTACATAAGGATAGGCACTCTTATACTAGCCG
>CAYPLU010000041.1:4442-4698 GCA_964411775.1 uncultured Gammaproteobacteria bacterium
ATTCGATAACCGGCTGCTTAAATGAAGAGCCGATTTTAAAAGCCAAAGTCAATCCAAGCAGAAACATTCCCAAGGTCAAAATAACCGTTAGGTTGGATCTTTTTATCAAAGGTTTTTTTAATTCTTTCACTCAGCTATTGCAATTATATATTAAAAAATCCCCTAAGAAACCGAAAAATTTTGGTAAGATTGTGAACAGACATTTAAAAATGCTATTTAATTCCTTGAACTTTATTATTTTTTTTCCGGTCTTTAC
>CAYPLU010000042.1:0-4529 GCA_964411775.1 uncultured Gammaproteobacteria bacterium
ACTTTGTTTGAAGTAACCTAAAACCCCGACCGTAAGGTCGTGGGTTTATTTATACCCCTCTCATTTTCGCTACAATTGTCTCAACATTGCTGCATTCTCTATTTAGCTCGATGGGATTTGCTAAATGCCCTAATAAATCGGGAGACATTCGGACCGCAAAATACCCTAGAACCCCGAACGTTAAATAATGTAAAATACCGACACCATGAGTCAAAATGTCAGTAACTTTGTTCAAGACTATCGCAATAAAAATAAAGTAACCCAAGAAGACCTTGGGAAAGCTGTTGGTGTAACCCGCCAGACAATCATTGCAATTGAAAAGGCTAACTATACGCCTTCAGTTTTACTTGCCTTAAAAATTGCAAAGTATTTCAACACGACAATTGAGAAATTGTTTATGATAGGGAGGTAACTATGATTATTGAAACCATCAGCGCTATTACAATTCTCGGAATTGCAATTCTTTTCCTAAATCCTGGACATTTGACTATGCCTGACAGTATGCAGTCAATGCTCATTGTGGGATTCATTATCTCCTTTTTGACATTTGCAGCATACCTTTTTAGGGAAAAGTCATCTGATGAACGAGAGTCCATACATATTCTTACTGCTGGGAGAATTTCATATTTTGTCGGTGTCGGTACTTTAATAGTTGGAATCATTCTCCAAGCATTAAAGCACGAAATTGACCCATGGCTAGTCATTTCGCTCTGTGCCATGGTTTTCTCCAAGCTTCTCTCCAGAATCTACTCTCAGTTCAACATGTAAAGTAGACTTGACATTTGTATTTTGATTTACTACGATGAATAAAGATTAGAGATCGGAGGTGAATCAATATATGAAAAATCCAATAATAATCTTTGCCGTTATTGCAGTTGTAGCTGTTGTTGGCTTCGGGGCATACACCCTTTCTCAGAATTCTTCTCAATCTGACTCCATGATGAAAAAGGATGAGGCAATTATGCCTAAAGACGATACGGCTATGGAACCCACAGATGCGACGATGGAAAAAGATGGCGATAAAATGATGAGCGACTCTCGTTATGTCGAATATTCCAAAGTTACCCTTGACCAGGCAGCAGGTAATCGTCGAATATTATTTTTCTACGCTAATTGGTGTCCAACATGCCGACCAACTGACGTGGATCTCTCAGCAAACAAAAGCAAAATTCCTGAAGATGTAACAGTAATACGAGTCAATTATAATGACACTGATACTGATCAAAGCGAAAAAGACTTGGCAAAACAGTATGATGTAACCTACCAACACACATTCGTTCAGATTGATGGGCAGGGCAAAGAAGTAACCAAATGGAATGGTGGTCAAACAAACGAACTCTTGGCTAATATTAAGTAATCTGCGGTTCTGGCCCGCTTTAGGCGGACCAGTATCAGAGGTTAATTAACAAAACATATGATATTACTTATCGCTTTTGCATTTCTCGCTGGGGTTATAACAGTACTTTCGCCGTGTATTCTCCCTATCCTTCCAATCATTCTGACCTCAAGTATTGGTGGAATGAATACTGGTAAATCACGGCCAATGGGTGTCGTTATTGGGTTTATCTTAAGCTTCACTTTCTTTACTCTTTTTCTATCAACCATAGTAAGGTTAAGCGGAATCTCGGCAGACACGCTGAGACTCATTTCGGTATTTGTTATAGGTGGGTTTGGAATATCGCTTTTTGTTCCTCAGTTTCAGGTCCTTGTTGAAAGGTTATTCTCAAAACTTGCAGGTCTTATGCCAAGTAGCCAAGGTAAAACTGGGTTTGGTGGAGGGTTGCTTATTGGCTTCTCAGTAGGACTTCTCTGGACTCCGTGTGTTGGGCCAATCCTTGCATCCGTTATCTCCCTTGCGATCACTGGTACCGTTACGTTTGATGCATTCTTAATTACCCTCGCCTATTCACTTGGAACAGCTATCCCAATGTTTTTGATTATGCTTGGCGGACAGAATGCACTTCGCCGTGTTCCATGGTTATTATCGAACTTGGGTCATATTCAAAAATTGTTTGGAGTGTTGATGATACTGACAGCGATTGGTATATTTTTTAATGTTGATAGGAGATTTCAAACATTTGTACTAAACACCTTTCCACAATACGGTGCAGGCTTGACTCGCTTTGAAGATAACGAATTGATTAGAAACCAATTGGATAAAAAAACTGGTAATGAAGTGAAAAAGGAAGATATAGGAAAGCCAATGTTTGATCTTATAGAGCCAAAAGGTGTGAAAGCGCCTGAAATTATTCCTGGAGGTATTTGGTTTAACAGTAAACCGCTGACACTTGAAGAGTTAAAGGGTAAGGTTGTTGTCATAGACTTCTGGACATATAGTTGTATCAATTGCCAGCGAACTATGCCTTATCTTAGGAATTGGCATGAGAAGTATAAGGATAAAGGGCTTGTTATCATTGGAGTACACGCTCCTGAATTTGAGTTTGAAAAAAGCGAAAAGAATGTGGCCCAAGCGATCAAAGATTTTAAGCTAACATACCCAATAGTACAAGATAATGATTTTGCCACCTGGAGGGCATACAACAATCGTTACTGGCCAGCAAAATACTTTATAGATAAGGAGGGATATATTCGCTATTCCCACTTTGGAGAGGGAGCATATGATGAGAGTGAAAAGGTGATTCAGGAACTCTTAAAAGAAGCTGGAGCGACAGATGTATCTTCAGAAATTAACAATCCAACCTATCAGATTCAAGCCAAAACCCCTGAAATATATTTGGGATATGGAAGAATAGAGCATTTTGCTTCCCCTGAAACTATTAAGAGAGATACGCTTGGGACATATTCGGCACCAGCTAATTTAGGGAGTAACGAAGTTGCGTACGTTGGAGCTTGGAACGTGATGGAAGAATATGCCAACCCTCAAAAAGGATCAACTCTTACGCTTAATTTTGATTCAAAAAAAGTATTTTTAGTTATGCGTACCAAAGGGGCACCAGTGAAAGTAAAGGTATATTTGGATGACAAGATGCAGGATTTTGGAGAGGATAATATAAACGGTGTGGTAACAGTCGATAACGATCAACTCTACGAATTAATTAATCTTTCGACTCCGGGACGTCACATTCTTCGGCTTGAGTTTGAGGATAATAACGCAGAATTATTTGCATTTACTTTTGGATAATTGAAAATATGATCACCCGTCCCAAGCACAAATATAAAAATGTATTTCCTTTAATCACAATAGTCATCCTTTTAATAGGTGGAGGTATTTTAATAAGTCGCCAGAAAGAAAAACCCTCCATGCAATCTTCATTTCCCCGACAATCAACAGGTCAAATTATCTCAGGTGCATTTAGTCCAGATAAGCAAAAAACTGATGTAGAGTGGAAGAGGATCCTAACTCCAAAGCAGTATCACATACTGCGAGAAGCAGGTACAGAAATTCCCTTTACTGGTGAACTGAACAACGAGAAACGAAAAGGAACGTATTACAGTGTTGGTTGCGATGTGCCTCTTTTCAGATCAGAGCAGAAATTCGATTCCGGTACTGGTTGGCCGAGCTTTTCGGCACCTATTGATGAAAAGGCTGTTGTTCTTCGAAAGGAAACTGGACTAGGCGATGACCGAATTGAAGTCCTTGATATCTGTGGAGGGCACTTAGGTCATGTATTTGATGACGGTCCAGAACCAACTGGTAAACGATATTGCATGAACTCTGTGGCTCTCCGTTTCGTTCTTGATGAAAACTAAGTGATTCGAGTATATCCTAAATAGGCTATTATTAAGGTATGAATAAAGTTTTTGGCATTGTCGTAATAGTTATTCTGATATCTCTTTTTGGATTCATCTTTTTTTCGAGTAAACAAGCAGTACCGAATTCTTCTTCATCAGAAAGTGGTTCCTCGCAACAAACTATAGAGAATTCAGCAACTCCGATTACCGATATTCAGGCATCTTTCGCAATTTTTACCAATGGAAGCTTTCGTGTTTTTACTGCGGCTATGTATCACAACCTTTCTCAAGACGCGTATATCGATGCAAGTAATCCAAATATAGTTCAGGTTAAAAAGTCAGGTACAACTTGGAACGATTTTTTCTCAACACTGCCGTTTAAATTAACTTCTGAATGTCTTACAACTGGCACTAAAGAGACATTTTGTACAGGAAAAAGTGGAACATTGCAGTTCTATATTAATGGAGAAAAAAACATTAATGCACTGAGTCAAGAAATTAAAGATGGTGACAAGCTACTTGTAACGTTTGGCAAAGAGTCAGATGCACAAATTAAGCAACAAATCAACAAAATTCCTTAAGAGGAATAGCGTTTAATTTATGCAGTATAACCAATATGAGTTTAAAACAAATGTATGGCTTTATCCTGGGATGGCAGGATAGCACTTTGTTTCAGTACCCAAGCTGTATCAGATGACATAAAGCAACATTTTGGTGACAGAAAACGAGGCTGGGGGTCTCTTCCTGTAATTGCTACAGTTGGTAAAACGAGTTGCCAGACTTGGCTTAATAGCATTTCGTGTTGTAATAATTCGACATTCATCTTGATTTTTCAA
>CAYPLU010000043.1:0-4360 GCA_964411775.1 uncultured Gammaproteobacteria bacterium
AAAAGATGGTCAGGCCTACTCCGTAATAGACCCAGAGAAACTCAAACACAAAACACACGACAAGAAATCAAAATGATTCAACGATTAATTACTACCGATCACGCGAGAAAAAGGCTTGGCGAGAAGGCCAAGCGCTTGACCGACAAACAGGTTCAGAGCATCATAAATATGTTGTATGCACTTTGTGACCGTGTGGTCGAGAGTGTAATTCGCAACTCGCGGCTAGCTAAAACAATATGATTCAAAAGACAGAAGACAAAACCAACTACAAAGCGCTAATTTATTGTCGGGTGTCCAGTCCCCGACAGGTCTTGGAAGGCCACGGAAATGACTCTCAAGAGCAACTTTGCCGTAACCGAGCCAAGGTTGAGGGGTGGCTCGTAGAAAAGGTCTTTCCAGATGACGGAATTTCAGGAGCGCTTTTTGATCGCCCCGCAATGAAGCAATTAATTGCCTATATTGATACTCGTCCAAAGGAAAAATTTGTAGTTATTTTTGATGACTTGGCACGTTTCGCTCGTGATATTTTGGTCCATATTAACCTTAAAACGGAATTTTTAGATCGGGGAATCAAACTAGAGTGCCTTAACTTCAATTTTGAGGATAGCCCAGAAGGTGAGTTTGCCGAAATGGTCATGGCTTGTGCTAATCAATTACAACGAAAACAAAATCGCAGACAAGTCATAGACAAAATGAGAGCCAGATTAGAGCGAGGATATTGGCCTTTTTACCCACCACTAGGCCTTACAAATAAAAAGGATGATATTCATGGCAAACTCCTTGTGCCCAACGAACCATATGCCAGCATTTTCAAAGAGGCAATCGAGCAATTTAGGGATTGCGTTTTATTGACCATGGATGAGGTTATGGTCTTTATCCAAAAGAAATATCTCCAATACGGCATACAGAGGAAGTTAGTCCTAAACGGGGTGAAATTTATTTTGAGTCAACCACTCTATGCGGGGTGGGTAGGGTATGAACCTTGGGGAGTGCCACTGAAAAAAGGTCAGCACGAAGGTTTTATCTCAAAAGAGACTTACGATGCTGTCCAAGCTAGGTTTTCTGGTAGACCCAAGCCGAAACTGCGGGCAGACTATAATCTCGATTTTCCGTTAAGAGGGTTAATTAGTTGCGCCGAATGCGGGGGGCCGATTACGGGGGCTTATAACACTGGTCGGAGCAAGCGCTATCCGAATTACTCCTGCCATGCTTATGGGTGTTCTTATCGCTGGAAAGTTACCAGCAAATGGAAAATCGAGCCAGAATTTGTTGGCCTTCTAGAAAAGGTTAAAGTCGATGATGGAGTCGTAGATTTAGGGCTTGATATTTTAACCGATACTTGGAGACAGCATAAAGAACACTTCCAACTTGAAGTTGCCCAAGCTCATGAGACGGCCAAACAATTAATTGGAGAGGTCGAGAGACTAAACGAGAGGGTTAGAAAAACAGATAACGCAGCGCTCGTAGCTAATTACGAAACGCAGCTTGCAGAGCTGTTAGCCAGAAAAGAAAAGTTGGAAGCGGCTCCCCAAGCAGATGTCTATACCGAACAACAGTTTGGAACCGCCTCAAAGAAAGTATTCGATACCCTGAAAGATCCAGTCAGTATGTGGCAAAGTCCAAATTATGAAGATAAAAGAACGATTGCCTATATGTATTTTGATCAGAAAATTCCCTACGACTATCAAAAGGGTTTTGGAACCGCCTGTTTAGCCTACCCTGTCGAGGTAATTAAGAGTTTTTCTGACCCAAAAAACAATCTGGTGGAGATGGAGGGGGTGAGCCCTCGTATGGTAAAAGTAATTTTAGGCGTCTACAAGCGTACCCCGCCAAAAAATTCAAAGTAGTTTAACTAGGCGGGGAAGAAAACTACTTCTAGATTTATCAGCTTAGTTCACGGCAACAAAATCATCGTTGCCGGAACGCACCTCAGCTTTGTTTATGCTCCAATAGTCTCACTGAGAAAAGACCAAGGGAACAGCATTAAACTGCGTAAGCAAACTGGAAGTTTGCGAACGGGTTGTATGCAGTAGCTTTTTTAGTGCCACTTAAAGTTTTGATGACGGTTTTAACGAATCAATCATCGTCTTCGGCTTGCGGCTGTCAAAGTGCTTTCCCGGCGATCCGTACATCCCCATTATTCCTTAACCCTCAAGGCCTGTTCGGCTTCCCGTTCTTCGGTTCGCTTCTTCATATCTTCCCGCTTGTCCCACTTCTTTTTTCCTCTGGCTAGAGCGATCTCAACCTTAAAGATATTGCCCTCATTATACACCGCTACAGGCACGAGAGTCAAACCGTTGGTATTGGTCTTGCCAGCCAAACTCATAATCTCTTTTTTATGGAGAAGTAACTTTCTCGGACGGTCCGGAGAAAATTTTTTGACTGAGTCTTGATAGGGATGAATATGGAAGTTCAGAAGCACTGCCTGCCCGTCAATTATTTTGACAAAAGCCTCATCCAAAATTCCCTTCCCCTCGCGAAGGCTTTTCACCTCCGGACCCAACAAACGAATCCCGGTTTCAAAGGATTCAAGAAGCTCATAATTGTAGCGGGCATTTCGGTTGGCAATTCGCATGCCCCAATTGTATCTTATCGCAGATCCACCGCGTAGATTTTTGTTGGCGTTACCAAAAAAATCTTCTTTACCGATTCATCAGCCAAAACTTTGACAATTTTCTCCGAGATTTTCGGCAAAGAATACTGAGCCCGATAAGCTCCCGTCTTATCAAACAAAACTACCCGGTTCCCGCTTTCATCAAAGACGTAAATTGTCAATGAATCCTCAGACGCAAAAATTGTCGTCGGATTTTTCAGGTTTTCCGGAAGCCCGCTGAGTTTAAAATCTGTCGTTGTCCCACCGGAAAATTTGACCACATTTCCGGATTTTGAAAGAACGTAAATTGATCCGTCAATTGTAAAATCAACCACTTTTGAAAGATCAACTGAGAGCCCGTTTTGTAAGTACCCGGATCTTGACGCAAACCCGGTTTCCCCACCTTGATATTTCCAAACCTGACTGTTTGTCGTATCCAATAAGTAAAGATTACCGGCAAAATTTTGTAAACCAATGATTTGTCCCCAACTTTTGTCAAAGTCGATAACTTTCCTTGGAGTCCCTGTGTTAATAAGGTCAATCAAGAAAATATCCTTGGCTAAAACATATGCGCGGGTCGATGAAAAACCCACCGCTTGGCCCAATTTTAAATCCCCCGAGCCGCCCACAATCGCCGCTGTCTTATTGTCCGTTGCCACTGAATAAAGCGAGCCATTGGCTTGATCAAGAACAACAATTTTGCCAGTTATCAATCCAGCTGAAACTATCTTTGGTGAAGATTTAAGAAGTGAAAAATCAGTAAACGTCGCTAACGTTTCCATTCGATAAATCCTCATTGCCTGCTGCAAACGGGAGTCGATAAGGTTAATACTTTCTTTAACTTTTTTTTGCGCCGGACCATTTTTATTTTCCCATCCAACCCCAAAGATTTCGTTGGCTTTTGAAATAATTCGCTCCCGCACTCCTGTCAAAGTCTCCCGGGCAATTTGGTCGTTAAGCCCAATTAGCTTGTCAGCCGAGGAAACGGCGTCTCTGGCTTGAGATCCTAAATCGGCCACCACCCTCATCTCTCCTTCGGTCACCTTGGAACGAAGTTGAAAGCCAATCAAACAAACGAGGGCTACAAAACCAGCCAAAATCAAAAACAGCCATCGCCGCCGACTCTGATTTTGTAAGTCCCCCACATTTTCCCGGCGAATTTGTAACCCGGTTCTTTTAAACAAACGCGGCCACCCAGTGACCAAGCCAGCAACCCATCCAATTCCCAAATTTGAATTTACTGGTTTTCCTTCCGATTTTTCCAAGAAATCTTCGGAACCTACTCCATTAACTACCGGTTCCGGTTCTGGCTCTCCCGCAATCAGGTTAACCTCAAAAATGAGCCCCGCCACCATCTCACTTTTTTCAGCTGTCTCAACTGTTGAAACCAGCTCATCTCGGATTATTTCCGGACCAAGCTGCCCGTCCTTAGACAAAAGATCAGTTGTTGCCAAATCAAAAAATTCCGTTGTTCCTAGAAATAAGAGATCATTTTGTTGAAGCGGGCCAGCAATTGTAGTTGGGTTCCCCAGTTCAATTAGAGTTATTACCTTGTTTTTCCGAACTAATTTTGCTGATACTCTCCCTCGACAGCTGATGGCCAATTTTTGATCGTGAACTTTTCCAACTATCGCCTGAAGAGTCAATTTCTCCTGCGCGATATGATCTGAAATAAGTTCCAAAAGTTGTTGTGGGGAAATCTCTGGAGTTTGTGAAACAATTTCCTCAATTTTGGCAACCAAATTTCTGCCAAACTCCAAATCAACT
>CAYPLU010000044.1:0-4246 GCA_964411775.1 uncultured Gammaproteobacteria bacterium
GGAATTGGACCTCCTGCTTCTCGGTCCCAAACCGAGCGTTCTACCGATGAACTACGCCCCGAAATGTGGCCAGAGAGGGAGTCGAACCCTCACGCCTGTGACGGCACAGCATTTTAAGTGCTGCGTGTATACCATTCCACCATCCGGCCAAACTTTGTCTTAAACTCAGGCTTTTTTCCGGAAGGTGACGGCGATCATCTCAACGTCTTCTTCCTTCGCCAAAAGTTCCTCAAGCTTTGCCAAAAGCTCTTGGAGTTTTTCTTCCGGACCTTCGAATTCGACAATCAGTTTTTGTAGATCTTCCATATATAAATTTCCTGCGGAAATTCACACGAGCACTAACATTGCCCGCGACAATCCCCGTTCAGTAGGGAAATTTTAACATAAAAGCGTGGTAACTTGCTCGATCACTAGTTCTGCTCGTGGCTTTGGAGCAATTTGTTCTGGTATAATTACCCTCTGTAGAATTGCGGTGGTAGTTCAGTGGTAGAATGCCTCCTTGCCAAGGAGGAGGTCGCCGGTTCGAATCCGGTCCGCCGCTCCAAGTATCCCAAAAAGGGACCATCACCCACTATATATTCATCGTCTTCACGATATAATATCCACAACCACCTCGCTCCCGTAGCTCAATTGGATAGAGCACGTCGGTTCTAACGACTAGGTTCCGTGTTCGAGTCACGGCGGGAGCACAAAACAACAAAATGGTGACTATTAGTTCTAAATTTATCGCAGTTGTTTTTTCAAGACCAACATCGCCCTTCTGACTTCGCCCCGAACTTCAATCTTCCCGGCTTCAGAAAAAGAAAGCCATTTAAAACGTTGATGCTCTTCCGACAATTTGACCACCCCACTATCCAGCCGGGAAATGCCAACCAAAAGAACATAGGGGAGTCCAATATACGGTCCTTGTGTGACGATAAACCCTTCGTAATAGGCTACTCGAGAAGTCGGTGTAACTAGTAAACCAGTTTCTTCAAACACTTCCCTTTCAAGAGCGTGGGCAATGTCTTGGCCAGGTTCGAGTTTCCCGCCCGGAATTTCCCACTTTCCAGCCTCAAATCGATCACCGGCCGACCTCTGAATGAAAAGAATTTTCTTCTGTTTATTCAGAACAAATGATCGGTTAACAAACAAAATCCGTGGTCTTGTCGCTTTTTTACTTTTCATAAAAAAACTTTCTATCTTCGAGTTCAGTTCGATCCAATTTTTGAAACTTGTGGGTAAATTCAATAAACTTGAAGAGTTCTGGAAGGACAGTTGAAAGTTTCACACTGGGATTTTAACAAGAAAAAGCTCGTCAATGCACAAACCTCCCCAAGACGATATAATTGCCTAACCTCGAAGTCGTGGTGGCTGTAGCTCAGTGGTAGAGCGTCTGCTTGTGGAGCAGAAAGTCGCGGGTTCGATCCCCGTCAGCCACCCAGAATTCCGCATCCGTATATAGACAAAGGCATTCCTCACCCCCTGTTTGCTACACCATTAGTTCTAACCGATCATCAAGAGTGTTATAATCGCCTTCGCATGGCAGACTGTATTTACGCCAACAATCCCGAGGTAACTCCGCAACACCGTTCAGCAGACGGCACCTGCTGTCCTGAAACCGAAAAATGGGGCCTAAAACCGGCGAGAGATTGCTGCTTTGAAGCAACCCGACGAGCCCTTGGCTCAGGTGCGTTACTTGTCATAACCGTGGAACAATTACTTAAAACCCTTCCCAAAAACAGATACGGACAGGCAAAAAAAATTGGTGTTATGAACGCCTTGCGTCATACGGATTCCTCAAGTTAAAATCTCGTCTTTGCGTACCAATAAAAAACCTGTATAGTAAACGAAGCCATGGAAGAAAAAAGTTGTCCCAAATGCGGTGCCCCATTAACTGGGATTTTAGAAACTCCTACCGGTAAGCAACTCCGTCGTTGTACAACCGGGAGTTGGAATAAAGAAACCCGTCAAACCGAAGGCTGTGACTATGTTGAATGGGTTACCCCCGAGCCAAAAACTCTTGACGAAAAATGTCCCAAATGCGGTTCACCTTTGGTTCTCCAAGTCACTCGTTTTGGCAAGAAAATGAAGAAATGCTCAACCGGAGGTTGGGACAAAGCCATCAAAACGGCCACCGGTTGTGACTATGTTGAATGGGTCAATGGCACGACCGAAGCCCTTGATGAAGACTGTCCGGAATGTGGTTCTAAACTTGTTCTATTCACGACAAACGCCGGCAAAAAAATGAAAAAGTGCTCCACCGCTGGTTGGGATAAAGAAGCCCGAAAAGCCACTGGTTGCACCTTTGTTCAATGGCTTAAAACCGCCGACTTTGACAATTTTACCGATAGCCAACCTCCTCCGCCAGAGGAGCCTTAACTCCTGCCCGCCTTTTCCTACAGTGAGTATCAAACGACTCGAAAATTCGCCGCTTGTCAAAGCCGCCGAAGTTATTGGGGGCGCAGCAGTGGGCTTCTTGCTTTCACCCCAAATTCACGAGCACTCTCATCGGCTAATGGGGCAAATGATTGCCGAGAGTAACGGTTACGTTACCAACTGTCAGGTTCATATGCTAAACATGTTGCAGGGGTTTACCCAGTGTCAAACCGCTTTTCCCCACTCGATCAATTTCTCAAGTGACACCAACCAATCCTTATTTCTACTAGCCGGATACGGTGGCCAGATAGCCGTTCTCGGATGCCTAGCTCTCATAAGTTTCCAGCTTGCCAAAAACAACCATCTTCAACGGTTAATCACGGGCCTTAGTCTTGGAGTGGCCGCTGAAATGAGCTTATCTCTCGCTCTAGACAGAACAATTACCGAAAATCAATCTGATCTTGGCCGAGTAATCAAGCATTTGCAAGAGCTCAATTTACCAGCAACCAACCGCGACCAATTAACGTTACTTACCCAGGGCTTGTCTCTAACTCTCCCTTTTGATGCCGTCCTAACGGCTTTCCGAAACAATTTCCCCCACTATCGCCAGCCAATTCTACCTATTCAAACGCCCTGATTTTGAAAATAATCCGAGACTTTTTTTCTGAGAGCTTCTTTAGCATCAACGGTATATTTAATATACCTTTCCGCCAAATACTTATCCAAAATCAAATGCGTGGGTGTTGTCCAAAGTCCAGGAATAGCCGCCGAAGCTAGTTTCAACCAAAATTCTTTGCCTCTTCCCCCAGAGGCCCAAGCAAAAGCACCCCGGCTCATTCCCAAAAGATCTCCATATGACCACCAAAAAAGTGGAGATGGAATAATGTCAGTCGGTGCAAGAACCCAATAGTTTCTTTTCAAAAATCCCGACAAAAGTGCTGGGACAACCTCCCTGACAAAAATTCTTGCCTCCCCACTAAATCCGCCAACCATCCCCAAAGGAAGTTCCCGATAGGGGACACTAGGAACCGGAGGGTTACTCCTATCCTTATTTATTTTTTCCTTTCGACCATTAAAAACCGCTTCCGGAGAAGCTTCTCCCAAAATCATGTTCGCAACTGGCTCGAGTCGGCTAATTGCCGTTCGAATTGGTTGAATCCTCGAGAATCGTTTTTCGGTTAACACAAGATAAATCCCTTAGACAACAGCCCATCTCCCAAAAATCCCCGTCGACAACAGCCGTCCGCCAGAACTTTCTTTGAGAGCCGGTTCCCCAAATTCAATTTTTCCCCCAAGTTTCAGGTCAGCTAACATATTTCCTAAACTAACCGATGACATTGATACTGCGTAGGCGTTAATTAATATGAATAGGGGATTGGGGGACAAAATTTTTGCCACCGTGTCAAGAAGTTTGGGGAAATCCCGATTAAAGTCCCAAGCTCGGCCGTCTGGTCCGTGGCCATAAACTGGTGGATCCATAATTACCGCGTCGTATTTGACGCCGCGTTTCACTTCCCGTTCACAAAACTTCAAACAATCATCCAAAATCCAGCGGATCGGCGCTTCCAAAAGTCCCGCAGCTGCCTGATTCTCTCTCGCCCAACCAATCGTTGGTCTTGATGCATCGACATGCGTCACCATCGCCCCAGCTTTTGCTGCCACCAAACTGGCAATCCCGGTATACGCAAACAAATTCAAAACCTTTGGTTTTTCGGCATTCTTGGATCCTGAATCTTGAATCGTTTTTCGAATCCATTGCCATTGACTCGTTTGCTCCGGGAATACCCCTACATGCTTGAAAGGGGACAACTTTGCATAAATTTTTATATTTTCAAACTGAAGTAACCATTTCTCAGGGACTGGCCCCTTTTTAACCCATCTTCCTTTT
>CAYPLU010000045.1:0-3168 GCA_964411775.1 uncultured Gammaproteobacteria bacterium
GAAGTCGATTCAATCATGAGGTTTTCCGCTCTTGCCGCACCTAAATTCAAAGCCGCCTTCACTAAAGGCGAAGCCGTTAAAATCGTCGATGGACCATTTGCTGACTTTTTGGGAACGGTAGAGTCGATTGATGATGCCAAAGGCAAAGTCAAAGTTTTAGTCTCAATCTTTGGCCGCGAAACCCCAGTCGAGCTTGATTTCTTGCAAGTTTCTAAGCTATAATGCTCCCTACCTAAAAGTAACTTAGTAGCACATGGCAAAAAAAATTAAAGTTGTTATCAAACTGAATCTCCCCGCCGGTGAGGCAACCCCTGCTCCGCCAGTCGGTCCAGCTCTAGGGCAGCACGGTCTCAATATCATGGACTTTGTCAAAGCCTACAATGAAAAGACCGCCGACAAAAAGGGCCAGGTCATTCCGGCTGTCATTACCGTCTTTGATGATCGAACCTTCTCTTTCATTACCAAGCTCCCCCCGGTTTCAGAAATGATCAAAAAAGAGCTTGGAGTCCCTTCGGGATCAAAAAAACCAAGTAAAGAATTTGTTGGAACACTAACTAACGTTCAGGTCAGGAAAATTGCCGAAGCTAAAATGCCTGACACTAATGCCAATGGCAACGTGGAGGCCGCCATGAAAGTTGTTGCCGGCACTGCCCGCAGTATGGGAGTAAAGGTCGAATAATATGGGAAAAATTAAACCAGTCATCATGGGAGACGAAGTTGCAGAAAGTGAGGCTCGTAAAAAAGCCGCGGTGAAGCGCGCTTCAAAAAAAGCCGAAAAAGAAGCCACAAAGCACAAAGAGGACGTTACGGAGTCTACAAACGAAGTTGAAGTTAAAAAAGCCGAAATCGAACCTGAAAAAGAATCAAAAAAGAAAAAGGTGGAATTAAAAAAAGACGACAAATATCACTTTGGCCGGGGGAAAATATACCTCAACATGAGGTCAAAAGTCCAGAAAAACAAGCTATACTCTCCCTCCGATGCCGTTAAGCTTCTTAAGGAAACTTCTTTCTCAAAATTTGACGGCTCAGTGGAGTTGCATGTCAATGTCGTTGAGAAAGGCATTCGTGGCACCGTCGCCCTTCCCCATTCAACTGGAAAAGACATTCGCGTCAGAATCGCTGATGAGAAATTAATTGAGGAGCTGACCAAAAGCAGCAAGGTCGACTTTGACATTCTGGTTGCCTCTCCTGACATGATGCCAAAATTGGCTAAAGTAGCCAAGGTTCTTGGTCCAAAAGGTCTTATGCCAAATCCAAAAACCGGCACCATTAGCCCAAATCCAGAAAAACTGGCCAAGGAGCTGGGCAGTGGTCAACTGCAGTGGAAAACTGAAGCTCAAACACCAATTGTTCATGCTACTTTAGCTAAAGTAAGCTTCGAAAATAAAGATATTGAGGATAATTTGTCTGCAATCATAAAAGCCATCGGAAAAGACCGTATCCGCTCCGCTTTTATTAAAGCCACCATGAGCCCAGCGATTAAAGTTCAAGTCTAACTTCATCTTCTTCAATCTCTGTGACTGACATTCGCCACAATCGCAATCAATTAGGCACTTTCAAGGTCGTCAACAATCATGCTGAGCTACTAGGGACTAACTATCTCGACATCCACCGCCAAATCCTTTCAATGAAAGACACCTTCGGTCTTTGTGGAATTTTGTCCAGTCACATTAGTTGTTTCTGGGCAAGCCCAAACACCTGGAACGAGGTGAAATATAGTCCACACCACTATAAAAATATTTTCGACAAAGCCATTGCTAGTGGCTTAAAAAAATCAGGAATCCACGTTTTTTGGGACGATCATCACGACTTAATAACACCAGCGGTTAAATGGTTAAAAATAAAATCGACCAGATCCTTTAAATCAGCTTTAAATAGAGCCGAAAGAGAGAGTCTATCTTTCCGAATCGCCCTTATTTGTGACTATAATCTTCACGGGGGCAGCCACACTCATTGGCTAGCCTGTAAAAAAGGAGGCTCAGAGACCGCCATTATCGCCGGTGATCTCACTCCTTTTGGAATAGCTGACCCAGCCATCGAACTCCCCATCCAGACTCTCATCAACGCTCTTTCGACAGTCATTGGCTATCCAATGAACCTTAGCTTCTTCAAAACCTCCTCAAAAAAACGCCGAGTTTTCAAATTTAACGCCGTCTATGACCTGCCAATAGCTCGGTCCTTACGGTAACATGACATTTGTTACACTGGTTTCGTGAATGCGAATCCCAGTAAAGCAAATTATCCGGACATTCAAAACCACCCACAACGTAAGCAAAACAGCTTCTCTCCTGGTATTTCCCGACCAACTGTCTATCGTTGGTTACTTCGTGGTCGAACAACCAGAGGCTATATTCAACAACTACCGTGGTATTTTCCGCCGGTCAACCAGACCCAAAACAATCCATCAGAAGCTTTCTATTTCCACCCGAGAGCAGATTTTCCAACTAAAACAGACAGAACACCTTGGAGTTTCAAAGCACTTTTGGCCAGTCTTGCCAAAAGCACAAAATCAATCATTATTTCACATCCACAAAAACTCTCCAAATGAAAATGCCGTTATTGAGAGATCATTTAAAACCGACCAGGAAGAGTTCTACTTCTGGCTAGAGAAAGCTCCCGAGCACATGGGAGAACTAAATGAGTGGCTCCAGACATTCATAAACCTCTACAATACTGACCGACCTCATCAATCATTAGACTATAAAAACACCGCTTGAAGTCGTTAAACTCTATCAAAACCAAACCGTAGCATAAGTGGTGTTACCATAAGATCCTCTTGACGCCTTATAGTATTTTGTTATAATCAATTTGTCACAACATTCCCTGCCCCAAACGAACTTATCATGTCATTAGGACCATATCGAGGCGGTAGTGAAATAGGGCAAGTCGCTGTTGATGTCGCTGCCGGTATGGCCAAAGAAGGCATAGGTTGTGTACCAAAAATTCTCCTAGCTCTGGCAACCTCTCCTATTTGCCTCATTTATTTTTTAATCCAAGCAGGAGTCCCTGGTATGGTTGGTGACGGGCTCAAAAACACAGGCTATTTTCCTCTCCAAGCTAAAGCAACAAACGTTGCCATCGACCTAGGAGCCCGAGCTGCCGAAATCGACTTGCAAAACAGACAAAGAACCTTTAACAGAAACTCTGGCTGGGGAGATAGAAAAAATC
>CAYPLU010000045.1:3178-4142 GCA_964411775.1 uncultured Gammaproteobacteria bacterium
AACCTTTAATGGGCAACAAAATATGGTAGATGCTGTTCAAGGCGCAACAGTACAAGCCATTCAACTTAAAGCATACCAAGACCAAGTTAAGGCTGGTCTTTCACCAGCAACTCCAAGAGCAGTCGATGTTGCTGCTGCAAGACAAAAGGAAGAAGAGCAGTTCAAAATTACTGTAGATGGCAAACCTTTTACTTTGAAACGTATCAGTGCAACCGAAGGTAGTCTATTTACTATGTGTGAACAAGCGCTTAAGGACACGGGTATTCAAGCGGCAATGCATTTAGATCAAGAGTACGGAAATATTGCAACCACAAATAAAGTAGCGTTTTCTTCTCCTTCGGAGTCTTCAGCTTCACTCTTTGCCTATACAGACACGGGGAGTAGGGTTGGTGTGGTCACCTGCACCGAATTAGACGTTGATGGTCAACAACAACGAGCGGTTTATGCGGCTATCCCCACAAAATAACAATCCTAACCCTTGCCACTTACCCAAACTCCTGTTAGAATCCTTTCTGTTACCCAAAGACAGCAGGCATTCGCGATAAAGCGAAAATAAGCCCCGCCGAGGAAAACATGCCAAAACAAAAAAACATCGACTCCGTAATTGAGCTTAAGGAAAAAGTCGCCAAGGCTAAATCCCTGGTGATCGCCGACTATCGCGGCCTAACACACAAGCAGGCCGAAGCGCTTCACTCTGAAGTCAAAAAATCTGGTGGCGAATTCATCGTCGTCAAAAACTCCCTTCTTAGAATTGCTGCCAAGGACAGCGCCTATTCAATGGAGGTCTCCGAACTCACCGGCACCAATGGTGCTCTCTTTAGTTTCGAAGACGAACTCGCTCCCCTCAAAGATCTCGTCAAATTTATCAAAACCACCACTTTACCAAAAATAAAATTCGGATTCGTCGGGGGAAATCGTTATGACGACAAACAAATTGATTCGCTTTCAAAACTTCCCGGCAAAC
>CAYPLU010000046.1:0-4130 GCA_964411775.1 uncultured Gammaproteobacteria bacterium
TCTATCTTTTGATCCACCCGATTGCTCTCCAGCACTATTTTGGCTTTACCATTATCTCCCTGATTTTTTTGGGAGCTGATTTGGTCAAAAACGGTGCCAGAAAAATTCACTGGATTGGACTTCTTTCTGCCTACTATTTATTTGCCTTTGACATCAAAAATTTTGCCGCTGTCCCCAAAGAATTCTCGCCCGTTCTTTCCCACATGTTTTTTGGATCCCTTCTTTTATGGCTAATGGCTCTTTGGAAAGAAAAATATATTCAGGTCGTTTTTCTTGTTTTCTCAAGCATAATTTTATTTATCTATCTGTTGGCCCTAACATGTCGCGCTTCAATTTGTTTCTAGTTCTCATATTGCTTGCCGCTGCCCTAATTAACCTCTTAGGTTCCTTTGGTCCGGAACTCGGGTTTGATGCTCTCTGGTATCACCTGACTCTTCCCAAACTTTGGCTCATGACAGGGAAAATCACTTATATTCCCGGTGGTCTTCTCTATTATTCCGCTATGCCTAGACTAGGGGAATTTCTCTATCTTTTCCCGCTGAAATATTTCGGAGAAACTGGACCGCACCTAATTAACTGGCTATTCGGTGTCGGGGCGGGGATTGTGACATTCAAATTAGCCAGAAAATTTGTCTCCAATAAGCTAAGTCTTTTGGCCACAGCAATTTTTTATGTCACTCCCCTGGTGGGTTGGCAGTCGGGGAGTGCCTATGTTGATTTAATTCGAACATTTTTTGAAGCCCTTGCTTTTTACCTGCTTCTTAGCAAAAAACATCTTTTAGCAGGACTCGTCATTGGCTTGGCCATTTCCACTAAAACCCTAGCTCTTGGCAGCCTGCCGATTTTGATCATTATCTCCCTTTTCCTCTATCGCGACTGGAAAGCCGTTCTGAAAATAAGCCTGGTCGCCATTATTTTTTCCGCCCCGTGGTTTATCTACAGTTTCCAAAAAACCGGATATCCATTTTATCCTATTGGAGCTGGTATTCTTGATACTACCCACCGAATCCTTCCGGAGCTTCATAATCCATTATCATTAATAGGGGATTACTATAAATTATTTTTAGTTCCGGAAGATTTTCTTTCTCCAATTTTTGTCATCGCTATTCCCCTATTAGCCATCACCTTCCGAAAATTCAACAAGCTCGAAATTAGCTTATTAGCATATTGGCTTATTAGCTACTTAATCTGGTGGATTATTCCCAGAACCGGTGGTGGCCGATTTATTTTGCCCTACCTCCCTGTTTGGTCAGTTCTAGTTGTGATTGTTTATTCTCACCTGTCGGGCCAATTATTAAAAACCACCTTTTTAACAGCTATAATTTTTTCCCTTGGCCTAAACTTCCTTTTTCGGGCCGGGGCGATAGCTCGTCTCGCTCCTTACCTACTTGGCCAAGAAACAAAGACGAACTATCTTTGCCGCCATTTTGATTTTAAAACCAGTGTCTTTGTCGACTGTGATGGCTGGTTTGCCAAAGAACTTAAAAAAACCGACCTTGTGTTAACAAGCGGAATTCACAACCTTTTTTATATTAACTTTCCGTTTGTCGACGCCACCTGGTATAAAGATGAAAACTATACTCATATTCTTGTTCCTATAAACATTGATCCTCAATTAGTAAACTTTAAAGGGCGGCCCCTAAAACTTGTTTACGAAAATAAACTGGTCGGAGTGAGTCTCTTTGCTGTTCGTGACATACAATATGTACTGCGATGAAAAAAATTCTTCTCGTAATTCTGCTTTTTTTCTTTTGCCTTGGACAATTTGGCCGCTTTGATATTCCAAACACTAATATCACCCTCCATTTGAATGACCTGCTTATTTTTACGGTCGTTTCCGGTTGGCTAGTTCTTCGTCGCCAGAAAGCAAGAAAATTCATCCTGAGTGAAACATTTTATAAACCAATATTATTTGTCACAATAACCATGACCATCTCTCTCTTGGTAAACGCTTTTTATTTTCGACCTCTGGAGTTAGCCACGTCTTCCCTATATTTAGTTAGGTGGATCGTCTTTGCGGGTTTCTTTTTCTTTTTAAAAATGGAGTTCTCTGGCTACAAATTTCTGCTCCGCCGCGGCCTAATTCTTGGAGCAATTATTATCTCGGTAACTGGCCTCTTACAGTATATTTTTATCCCAAATACGGTTTTTCTTGCTCAATCGGGCTGGGACGATCACTATTTTCGCCTCATTGGCGTTTTCTTTGACCCAGGCTTCACCGGCGCTCTTTTGGTAATTCTTCTTGCGGTTGCCCTTCTCTTACGAAAAAAAATTATCGACGCCACCCCGATACTTCTGATCTATGCGGCTCTTGTTCTAACCTATTCCCGAGCCAGCTATCTCATGTATCTGATCGTATTTGCCGCGCTCGCCCACTTCAAAAAATCGTTCAAAATTTTCATTATCGCTACCGTAATTTTGGCGGCTACAATTTTTGTACTGCCAAAGCATCCTGGTGAGGGAACCAAATTGAGCCGTGACAACAGCATCCAAGCTCGGATCAAAAATTGGCAACGATCAATCGAGATTTGGTCTACCGCCCCGATTTTTGGCGTTGGCTTCGATACTTACCGCTATGTTCAACGAGACAGAGGTTTGCTTTCTATTAAGGCGTCAGAAGAAAGTCATGCCGGTGCCGGAGCCGATTCCTCAATTCTTTTAATCCTCGCTACGACTGGCGTTGTTGGCTTTACTGCTTTCATGTTTTTTCTACGATCCGTCTGGAAAGAAAGTCAGGGGGATTTAGTTCTAAAAATTATCTTGCCCGCTGTTTTGCTCGGCAGTTTCTTCAATAACCTTCTTCTCTATGCTTGGGCGATGGAATTAGTCTGGGTTTTACTTGCTTCAGTGGAGAAGTCTACTGAGAAAATTTGACCGTTATCTCTTTTGTGGTTTTATTTCCGGCAGCGTCAATCGCAACCACTTTGATCTTATTGTCGCCGTTAGAAAAATTAAATCCATACGAGAAATTACCTTTATCATCAACAATTGAGAAAAGATCATTCACCGTAACTTTGGCGCCTTTATCCGTTGTTCCTGTAATTGGAGTCAGTTGGTTACCGACTGTGTCACCGTCTTTTGGTGACGTGATTGAAAGCCCTGGCGGATCCGTCAAAAGTGAAACAGGAAACACATCAGACATTGGGCTCTTTGCCCCCGAATCACCTATTGCTTGGGCCGCAAACTTATTTTCGCCTTTAATTAAAACAACTTCAAAAGAGAACTTTCCTTCGTCATCTGAGACCCCCGTGGTTTTGCTTTCGTCGTTTTGAAATAGCTCGACGTTCGTTTTTGGATCAGTCACCCCAGAAACCGTTACTCGAGCCGAATTGGTGGCCTCAAAGTCTTGCGAAAAAATCGGTGCGGTCGGAACCAGCTTTTGCTCCGTCGCAATCTGTGATTTCTTTTGAAAGCGCTCGCCAATAACACTACTAAGTCCAAAAACAACCTTAATCCCAAAAAAAATAACAACCAAAAGCACAATGATCGATCCCCCAATAAACAAGTAGGTTTGCTTGGTAGCGTCTTTTTGCTGTTTTCTCGCTAGCCTAGAATAATTTTGCATGGCACTAATATACCATAAGACCCACTCAATGCTAAAATATCCCTATGCCGAAGTGGCTCAGTGGTAGAGCGGCTCTTTCGTAAAGAGTAGGTCGTGAGTCCGATTCTCACCTTCGGCTCCATTGCCTTGTGATATTATCAATTGTAGATGAGTTCACGTAGGCCGTTTCAAGGTAAAACCTTCCTCATTTTTCACTATCGGGCTGGCCTAACAGACGGTGTCTCTCTGGAAATCGCCATTTGGAAAACCATTCTTGAAAACTTTGGCGCCCGTGTTTTGCTGGTTGCCGGTCCGGGTAGTGTAAAAGCTGACTTTGAAGTTAAACTTTTCAACTACCGCGACGATCCAAGAATTTTTGCGATTGACGAATGGGCCTACGGCCGAAACACCACTTCATTCAAGGACGAATCCGACTTTCTCGACGAATTCAATCGCTGTAAAAACTCTCTCCGTCAAGATTTTGAAAAAATTCTAACAAAAATAAAACCCGACTGGGCCATTGTCAGTAATGTTTTTTCTCTCGGCGAAAACTTACCTGCCACCGTCGCTCTTGATGAAGCTCTTG
>CAYPLU010000047.1:0-1470 GCA_964411775.1 uncultured Gammaproteobacteria bacterium
CAAGAAGCGATAAAACATTGCGGGTAAGATCAATGTCAAAAAATTCCGGCATCTCCAAAATATGAGACACCCCGGCTGAATAAATGTCACCTTCATTATCAAGTGCAACCGCCAGAGATTTCGTCGCCTGTGCCAATTCTTTTGTCGCCTCACGAAGAGCTTTTTCAAACTCAGTTTTATAGTCATAGACTTTTTCTTTAATTTTCACCTCGTCCGTTACAGACATACTTTTCGATTGCATGAGGTTAGTGACATAATAGCGAAGTGCCATGGGAGTTGGAGCTCTCCCCGCGCTGGTATGTGGTTGAGACAGAAACCCGAGTTTGGTAAGTTCCGCCATCTCATTTCGAAGCGTTGCCGGAGAAACTCCCAGACTAAATTTCTTATCAAGACTAACCGACCCCACCGGCTCTGCCGTTTCAATATATTCCTCAATGATATGCTTAAGAATGATAATTTGCCGGTCCGAAAGATCTGCCATATTTGGCACTGTTTTACCACGAGTGCTAACCATTGTCAAGAGGCTAACATGTCAAAAATTTACCCGCCAATTTTGCTAATCTAGAGTCAAGATGTTTTTCTGGTTGTTCGCCAATTTCAAACGACTATTCCTATTAGTCGCCATTCTCGTTTTCCTACCAATTCTGTTGGCGGCCGGGAAAAATATCGTTCAGCTTTTGTCTCGCGCCGCCCCGGTTCAATCTAACATTGAAATTAACCTCAATAAATCTCAGGCCAAACTCTTTCGGCCGTGGGCTGGATTATCTCAAGGTGGCGAACAAAGTTCTCCAGGGCAGTTGGTTTCCCTGACTCCCGTCAGTGGTCAACTTCGCTTGCTCGGAGTTAAGTTCATCCGGATCGACCACGTGTTAGAAGAACCGTTTACTAATACTACCAAAGAAAGGATCCAGACGATTATTGACGCCGGTGCTACTCCGATCATTGCCCTGTCATACTTCCCCAAAAGTGTCGCTGCCTCAGACGTAGGCAAGCCTACCGACTGGACTGCCTGGCAAGCGGCTGTGACCAAACTTGTTGAAGATGTAAGCGGTCAAAATGGTCTAAACCTTTCCAACGTCTACTACGAGGTTTGGAACGAGCCCGATGGTCCCGCCTTCGGCAACTTTAAGGTTGAGGACTATTGGACCCTATATTACAAATCTGTTACTGCCGCCCAGAGTGCCAAAAATGTTAACTCTTTTAAAATCGGCGGCCCGGCACTGGCTGATCTGCGCCGGTGCAGTGATGGTCTTCTGTTTACCTGTCGCCGCTTTTGGATTGATCAGTTTTTTGAATTGACTGCCAAAAACAATCTTCGCCTTGACTTTGTCTCTTGGCATCGTTACAGTCTGCGCCTCTCAGACTATGAAGAAGACGTTAATTTTCTCCAAAATCTCGCTTCCAAATACTCGAAGTTTCCCCATTTTGAAAAAGTCCTCAGCGAGTGGGGGTCAGATCCCGCCCGGAATG
>CAYPLU010000047.1:1480-4121 GCA_964411775.1 uncultured Gammaproteobacteria bacterium
GGGACCAATTTTGATGCAAGCCATCTAGTTGCTGCTGCTCGCACCTTTGTTGGCTTTATTGATATCGCGACTAAGTTTGAGGTTATCGATAGTCCAGAGGCGGGGGCAAAAGGTTGGGGTATTTTTTCCTCCGCCGGCGATTCCAAACCAACCGTCACCGCTTTGGAATTTTTAAACCGCCTTTTACCGAACCGTTTAGTCGTCGGGGGAGAGGGAACCTATATTAAGGGTTTAGCAAGTCGAGAAGGGGATCACTTGGTTTTTCTCTTGGTAAATTACGATAAAGCCTCCTCCTGGATAGAAAAAGTCCCCGTAACTATCTCTGGTTTAAACAGAAACACTACCTACTCCCTAAAAAGAGAAACTTTGGGTCAAGTAGCTAATTCCGAATTTAATGGTGTCGTCCAAGTTCGGGTTGGTCCATCTGGAATTATCAAAACCTTTGAAACACTTTTCCCTAACTCTGTTGTTTTGTATGATTTAAAGCCAAAACTAGGGACTTGACAAATTACCATCCCGTTTCTAAAATCGCACTCGTAACCAAAGAGTGATAGTATAAATTATGACGAAAAGTTCTTCGACCCCAAAATATCTGCCGCTATTTGACAACGTTTTAGTTCGTCCGCTTGAGCCGGAAACGGCCACAGCTTCCGGAATCATTATTCCTGATACCGTCAAAGAAAAACCTCAAATTGGCGAGGTTATGGCTGTTGGCGAAGGAATAACTCACCCAGACGGTAAAAAAACTCCTATGGTGGTTAAGGTGGGTCAGCACATCCTCTATAAGAAATGGGCTGGCACTGAAGTCAAAATCAATGGTGAGGAGTGGATGATTCTCGAACAAAAAGAAATCCTGGCAATAGTGGAATAGTTAAGTATTTAAATTTTCGATAAAGATTTATGGCAAAACAACTTAAATTTGGTGACGATGCCCGTCAAGCTCTTCTGGCTGGCGTTAACAAGCTTGCTCAAGCAGTCGTAACTACTCTTGGTCCAAAAGGTAGAAACGTGGCCCTCGACAAAAAATGGGGTGCTCCAGCCGTTCTTCATGACGGCGTTTCCGTTGCCAAAGACATTGAGCTTTCCGATCCTTTTGAAAACATGGGCGCCCAGCTCGTCAAAGAAGCCGCTAGTAAGGCTAATGATGTTGCCGGAGATGGAACAACCACTGCCACTCTTTTAGCTCAGTCAATTGTTAACGCCGGCATGAAAGCGGTAACTGCCGGAGCAAACCCAATGATTTTGAAAAATGGCATTCAAAAAGCGGTTGACGTGGCTGTTGCCGAAGTAAAAAAGATTAGCAAGCCAATTAAGGGCAAGCAGGAAATTGAGCAAGTGGCCACGATTTCGGCGGCTGACCCCCAGATTGGTGCGATGATTGCGCAAGCCCTGGATAAGGTGGGCAAGGACGGCGTCGTTACGGTCGAAGAAGGCAAGGGTTTAGGAATGGAAATTGAATATAAAGAGGGTATGGAGTTTGACAAGGGCTATGCCTCCGCCTACTTTGTGACCAACTCCGACAAAATGGAGGCTGAGATAGAAAATCCCTATATTCTCATTACTGATAAAAAAATCTCCTCTCTTCAGGAGATGCTTCCCTTTTTAGAAAGCCTTATCAAAGTGAGTAAGAATCTCGTCATCATTGCCGATGACATCGATGGTGAAGCCCTGGCTACTTTAGTTGTTAACCGACTCAAGGGAACCTTCAACGCTTTGGCTGTCAAAGCCCCAGGCTTTGGTGATCGCCGAAAAGCCATGTTGGAAGACATTGCTATCCTGACGGGAGGCAAAGTCATCTCCGAAGACATGGGTCGCAAGCTCGATTCGGTTACGCTTGAAGATTGTGGTCGAGCTGACAAAGTTTGGGCTGATAAAGACAATTGCCGCATCGTTGGCGGTAAGGGTCAAAAAGCTGCTTTAATGGCTCGAGTTGCCCAACTTCGAAATGAGTTAGATAACACGACTTCCGATTACGACAAAGAAAAGCTACAAGAGCGCCTAGCCAAATTAGCCGGTGGTGCCGCTGTTATCAATGTTGGCGCTGCGACCGAGATCGAACTCAAAGAGAAAAAAGAGCGTGTTTTGGACGCGGTTGCCGCTACTAAAGCAGCCGTTGAAGAGGGCATTGTTCCCGGCGGTGGCGTCACTCAGGTAAGAATTAGAAAAGCCGTTGTCGATCTAAAAAAGACCTTGACTATTGATGACGAGAAAATGGGCGCTGACATTCTCTACCAGGCTCTTTCCATGCCGATTAGGATGATTGCCAGAAATGCCGGAGCTGATGACGGTTGGGTTTTAAAAGTTGTTGAAGAAAATAAAATTGTCGATTACGGCTATAACGCTTTGACCAACGATTTTGGTTCCATGTTGGCTGCCGGCGTTTTGGATCCGGCCAAAGTAACCCGGTCAGCTCTCCAAAATGGCGCCAGTGTTGCCGTCATGATTTTAACAACTGAATGTTTGGTAACTGACATTCCCGAAAAGAAAGAGCCTAGTATGGGTGGCGGTATGCCCGGCGGCATGGGCGGGGGAATGGGAGATTATTGACGCCGAAGGCGTCATTGCGAGCGAAGCGCGGCAATCTGACCGAAGGCGTCATTGCGAGCGAAGCGCGGCAATCTGACCGAAGGCGTCATTGCGA
>CAYPLU010000048.1:0-4011 GCA_964411775.1 uncultured Gammaproteobacteria bacterium
TGCCGTTATTATGTGCTTTATTTTCTTCAATTAAGAAGCCGTTCGAGTCGTCGTGAGGATCTAGACCGTAACGGACATTGTCGTAGAACTCGTTTCCGCGCCAAGTCATTCCGGTGGCGCCATAAGTATAGGCTCCGAAGTAGTTATTGTGGAATTTACTATTGATAACCTCTCCCGTTAATAAAATCCCTTTTAATTTTTGGCTCCCCGCTTTCCAAGAAACTCCATACGGCGAAATAACAAGCTCTTCGGAAGATGAATATCCAAGATAGGCAAGTTCGGAATTGCGGAAATCCATGCGGGCGTTGTCTTTTGCAAAAATGAAGCTGCGTCCGTCAGCAAGGTTTTTATCGTAATCGTCTTTTCCTTCGTCCCAGGAAGTAATTTTGACTCCGTCAACGTCAATGTCTCCACTTAGGGAACGAATCATAACAAAACCGTTTTCACTACTGGCTAGCTTTAGCCAAGAAACCTCGGCCTGGTTAAGTTTTAGAGTTACTCCGTAATAGATAAAAATGGTGGCTTTAGCCAACCATACTTTGGGGGAAACCTCAAACAAATAATTTTGCCCGCCATGGTTTCTAATGTCAGTCAGAGTAACTGTTTGCCCCCGACCACTAACTAAAAGAGTGTTGGTTAATTCATCATATTGAACAGTCAAGGCCTCTTTGCCGGTTTTAGTAAAGGTGAGGTTTTTTTGCGGATCAAAAACGAAATCTTTGCCAGGGATCGAAAGAACTGTTCCAGGGACTAAATAGTCGGAATAAATTAGTTTGGCCTTGTTGGCGTAACTGATTTGGTCAACGGATAACCCAAATTTCTTGGCAAGACTAGTTACGGAGTCGCCCCTTTGGGTAACGTATTTTTGGACCAAAAGCTCTTTCCAATTATCATTTGTATTTCGGTTAGCTACGGAGGAGGTTTTGTTCTCAAGGGATTTTGGTAAGACAATAGTCAATAACCGCTGTTTTGCAAACTGCCTTTGGTAATAGAAATGGAATTTATAGGTGTAGACGGCAAAGATTAAGGCAATGACAATACTTACGGTGGCAAGAAGGGCCGGTAGAGAGCGAAGGAAGCGAAGCTGCGGTAGCCGGGATTTGTCCCACCTGGTTATCCACCCTTGGGTGTTTAAGGTGAAAAAAGCGTAAATTTTCAAGAGGCCAGCAAAGAAAGAGAAAATAACATACCCGGGCAGAATAGAAATGTTTGCCGGTTTTCTAATGAGGTGGGAGTAGATTTTGATGGCCCGACTGAGAAACCACCAGATAAATATTATGGCGGCCGAGAGCCATTCATGAAAAAAAAGAGAGATGAAAAAGAAAATCGGGGCAAGGATTACGACAAAGGACTGGAGAAACTTGTCGATTTGGAAAAACAGTAATGCCGGGTGTTGAAGAGGCCACCCACTTAAAATCGCTTTAAGATCGGCACGAAGAGCGTTTCTGGTCCAGCGAAGGCGTTGCTTTAGATATGAATTAAAATCTTTCATTCCTGGGGTGAATACTTGCGAGTCGCCCTGGTATTTGACTTTCCAGCCTTCTTTTAAAACCAAGTAAGTAAGACATTTGTCGTCCCCGCTTATTACCGGTCGGCCCAAGAAAGTTTCGTTTAAAAGATCCCCAGTCAAAGGAAGAATGACTGACCGGCGGTAGAAAGCCGTTCTGCCCGACAGGCAGACTAAGGCATTACCGCAGGCAGCGAGAAATGGGTATTCGTGATGGTAACGTAAATCTAACTGGATATCGAAGATTTTTTGAGCAAATGAATGGGGCTTTAGGACGTTTTGCCTGGTAGCGACACCGGCGACTTTCTTATCGGTAAACGGTGACAATCCTTTAGCTATTACGTCGTGAGCCCAGATGGTGTCGCTGTCAACAAGAGCAATAATTTCACTTTTTGCTCTTTTAATTCCATCCACTAAAGCCGGCCGTTTGCCCGGAGTTTTGGTAATAATTAAAACGGCTCCTTTAAAGGATTTGGCGAATTTCTTAAAAATTTCAATACAAGTTTTGTCGCTGTAATCGATAACAGCTATAATTTCTTGAGGATTGTTTTGCTGCCACGATTTTAGGGCAAGGAAAAATATTTTTGGGTCCTAGTTATAGACTGGGATAACGGCGGAAACGGAGGCATGATAGTTGTTTGTCTGGGGTTTATAGTTTGTACCAACGACTTCTTTTATCATCCAGACAGACTACCGCCACAGACTAATTATGCCTAATGGAAAAAGAATCGAGTAGCGATCGAGATACTGCTGGCCGTAAAAGAGCGTTTTAATAAAAATGATTTGAATGATGTCTATCATGGCAGGAATTGATCGATTTGATTTTGTAACTCGTTAATCCTCTTTTTGATCGTTTTTCTTCTAAAGACAATTAAAGTTGAAATGTAGAGTAATAAGTTTAATTGCCAGAAATATCGGCAGAAGAAGATGGTGGGGGGGCAGTTAGTTTGTCTCAAGGTAAAGAAAATTGCAATAATTATGGGAATAATAATGGAAGTAAACGGCTGAACGGATTTAATTTTGGTAGTGGCAAGAAAAAAGACAATAAGTAAAACAGCCTCGAGGCTCAGTAGGGGTAACCCCAGGCAAGAATTGGTGCAGGCATTAAGATTGTTTTTTTCCAGACCCGATTTAGCGTTATTAAGCGGACGAGTCGTTGCTGACGAAGTACTTGTGCCCAGAACAGCTTTGTATATGGAAAGGTTCGGCAGGTGTCCATCCGCAATAGTTCCAATGGTTGCAGAAACGGTGTTTGAGAAATTTCCTGGCTTACAATTGTTAACGGCGCGAATTCGAAAATAGTATTTGACCCCATTTTGCAAACGATTGACAACAAACTGTGTCGTACCCTTTGCGCCAATATTTTGTAAGCCATATTCGAGATTATCTTTTGATTTACCAAAGGCAATAAGATAATGGGTGAAGGGATCTTGGGCTTCGATCCAGGTCAGCTTGGCGTTTTGATTTCCGGGAATAATTGAAGTGATTATTGGGGCGATTGTTGGTTTAGTGGAAGAGCAATAAGAAGCGGCGGAAACGGAATTAGCAGAAATCCAGGATAAAAAAAGAAGGGTAGCCATAAACATGGCGACTGAGATTAATCGTTGTTGCATAAAAATGAAACTGGCGAGAGTGGGCCTTTTCTCGCCGTTATCTAGTAAGTCGTGGAACTAAACGTTGTTACCTTATAGTATTGTAAATTAACTTGAAAGAAACATCAAGGTCATATCCTGATATGATTTAACGTTACATGGATCTTTACATTTTCAGACACGGAGAGACCCTGTTTTCTAAAAATCACCTTCCGTATGGTGAAAATGAGCGGACGGCGGAGATTTTACCTGAGTCAGTTGGTCCGACGGAAAGAATAGCTAAATATCTGGCCAAAACCCCGACTGAGGCCAATTTCAGCTCAGAGCTTCTCAGGTGCCGGCAAACCGTGGGGATCGTTGAAAAAATAACCGGTAAAAGGTTTGTTTTTGATCCCCGACTTAATGAGCTTTCGGAATCAAATCTTGAATTTTTCGTTGATCGAGTGAAAAATTTTTGGCAATCCCTTCACGATCAAAATTTGCAATCGGCGGTGGTTTGCACCCACGGAGCCGTTCTGGCCGTTCTTAAACATTTGGAAACTTCGGAAATGTTTTTGCCGGCTGATCTTTTGGACTATCCAGCGGCCGGTGTTCTTTTGGTTGTTCGTGACAAAATCAACGAAGAAATTGATTTTAATAGGGTCTGATTTGTTATACTCGAGCTTGTGATTGTACTTGAGACTTCGTCTAATTGGCCGGAATATGAACTAATTGACAGTGGTTTTGGGAAACGACTGGAGAGATTTGGCAAAGTGACGGTGGTTCGGCCCGACCCACAAGCTTTATGGCAACCAAAGTTACCTGAAACGGAATGGGATAAAGCCCAAGCGGTTTTTGAAGAAGTAGCCGGAAAAGGAAGATGGGTTAAAAAGGGGCCAGTCCATGAGAAATGGTTACTTCAGTTTGAAAATA
>CAYPLU010000049.1:0-3733 GCA_964411775.1 uncultured Gammaproteobacteria bacterium
TATGCATGTTTTTTTTTTTTATTCTGCAATCCGTTTTGAAAATCTTTCTCTCCTGTCCCAAATAATCTCCAAGTCGTCTGTTTCCGTTTTTCCAAGTACCCTTGCCACCCCATCGTTTTCACCGCCATTATCATCATTCCGAATTACTTCGATTTCTTCTTCGGCCCGAAACGAATGCCCGACACAAAGAGTGGAAATCGCCTCCAAAATATTCGTCTTTCCAATCGCGTTTGGTCCCACAATGAGAGTTATCCCTGATGAAAACTCTAATTTTTTTTGTTTATAGTTTCGAAAGTTCCAAAGAACCAAATTTTTCAGCACGGAGTCATTATACCTGGCACTTGGGACAATAAAACGTTCCCCGGCCGCCCACTCTGGTCATGGCAATTGTTTCTCCGCACCTTGGGCACGGCTTTTTATTTTTTTGATAAACATTAAAGTGCTCCTGCATCTTCCCTTTCTCTCCAAGAACATTTACAAAAGCTTCATCGGCTGCACTGCTTCCGCCATATTTCAGACCTCTTTCCAAAACTTCCAAAATGCAATCCCGCAATTTGGCAATTTTTCCTTGTTCTTCCTTCGCCAAGTCTTTCGCTTTTTTTAAAGGATTAATCTTGGCGCACCACAATGCTTCATTGGCATAAATGTTCCCGATTCCGGCAATTTTCTCCTGATCCATCAAAAGAACTTTAATTGGTTTACCGCTCTTCTGGCACACTTCTCGTAAATACTTGGCGGTAAAGGCCGTTTGAAACGGTTCAGGACCATGTTTTTCATCGATCTTTGCCAACTCATCCGTATCAACTACCTTAACCCAGCCAAACTGCCGCATGTCATTGAAAAAAAGTTTGTCACCATGGTCCAGATCAAAAACAACGTGTGTTGTTTTCCCGGGCAATGAAAATCCCGCAAACGGAATTCCTTGCGAAAAACTAATTGTATCGGCAGTAAATTCTCCGCTCTTTGCTTCCCCATAAATGAGCTGCCCGGTCATTTTCAAATGCACCACGATGTTTTTCCCGTTATCGAGTTTTAATATTAAAATCTTAGCCCGTCGTAAAACGACGGTAATCTTGGCACCAATAATATCTTTTGTGTCTCCGAAGAAAATCTTTTTCAGTCGAACGTCTACGCCAACAATTCTCCGTCCGACCAACCGATCAGCTAGCTGGGTTCGAATCGTTTCAACTTCAGGAAGCTCCGGCATGTGTGGGAACAATTTGAAAACCGGCCTTAACAAAATCCCGATCAAAAGCAAAGGCTTGCTTAATTTTTTTTCGCTTCATAAGCACAAACGACGTACAGTCAACAAAAGATAACCCTTTTCCCTCGATCTTTTTAAACAAATTCCACGCTTCGATTTCATCAGCACTCGTTACTGAAAGGACGGTAATATCTGCGCTTTCCAACAATAGTCTGCCAATTTCCACAGCAATTTTCTTGCCCGCAGCATACCGAACCCATCCCAATGTCTCAGAAATTACAAAATTAGAAGTTGTCACTCCAAAATGCCCATTTCCCCTCCACCACTCCAAGGCTGAATCGTGAAAGGTATCCTTAGAGATGGTAAGAGCTATAAATGCACTGGTATCGACGAAGGTCACTTCAATTCCCTCTTTTTCTTTTCAAATTCGTAATAATATTTATCATGATCAATTGCCCCATTAATAGGACCGCCGTTAAAAACCACCTTCGTTCCTAAATCAAAAACGGTCTTGCTCTTTTTATGCATACCGGCTTCTTTCCAGGCAGCTACTCGAAAATATTCGGCCAAACTGATACCCCTCGCCGACGCCAATTCTTTATAAAAAAGATACTCATCATCAGGAATTCGAATAAGTGTGGTTGTCATAATGATATTATCATATCACGATATAGCAGACATATCAAGTACTAATTGTTTGATTCTGTCTTCAAATTTCTCCTTAGAAAACTTTTCTGCCTCTTTCAGGCAATCCTCTTTAGCAATTTTTAAGTTAACAACTCTTCCCATCACCTTGGCCAATGATCCCGCCTCATATTTTTCAAAAAACACTCCCGTTTTTCCTTCAATCACCGTCTCTAGATAGCCTCCCGAGGCATAAGCAACTACCGGTGTCCCGGCCGCCATTGCCTCAACTGGCGTAATCCCAAAATCAACGTCTTGTTCCGCCGCGATAAAAGCCGTGGCTCTCGTCATCAGATCAATCTTTTCTACTTCAGAAACTTCTCCCAAAAACTCAATTCTCTCCGCTTTCTGGGCGTTAATTTTCCGGCTTTCCCATTGAAGACCGGTACTCTTACCCGCAATTTTAAGCTTAAAGTCCTTAAACTTTGGCTGTTTCCGCAGTTCGTTAAAGGCCTCCATAATCATTGGAATCCCTTTCCCGCCAACAATCCTCGAAACCACCAAGAAAAATCTCTCCTTATTTTTCTTGAATCCTGAATCTTGCTTGTCCCGTGTCAGCGGCCAGGGAATCTTGAATCTATCGATATCAACCGGCGGATTTATTACCACCGCTTCTTTTCGGTAATGCTTCCAAATTCTTGCCTTAACCGTTTCAGAGTTAGCAACAAACTGATCAACTCTCTTTGCCCCCATTTGATCATAAAGTCTCAAAAAATGAGCCAAAATCTCGCTGCCAATTTTAAGAACCGGGAACCTGGCCCATTCTGCTGAAATTTGATATCCCCACAAAAACCGGGGTGGCGTATGACAGTAGCAAACAACCTTAACGTGTTTTGGGACTCGTACTGGCTTAGTGATGTAGCCACTACTGGAAAGAATCACCAGGTCGTATTTTGAAAAATCAAAGCTTTCCCAAACCAGTGGAATAAGGAATCGGAATAGCGAATGGAGATTTCGATGACGGAGCAGAAAGTTGAGCCATGACGGAACCAATCTTGCTCCTGCGTTCAAAAATGTCTGTTCACAGGTGCTCCCGCGGGTCACAAAAGCCGTATAAATCGGCGCCTCCGGAAACATTTCATGAAGAGCCATCAAAACTCTCTCCGCTCCCCCATATTCTTTAATGTAGTCATGAACTAAAGCAATTTTCATAAAACACCCTAACTTTTATCTCCTTTTAGATCTCTCCCGTTAGGTAATATTAACAACGTATCTATTCGAACCCTATCAGGGTCGCCTCCAGCAACCACAACCCGAGGGACACCACCAAGGTCTTCTTCCCTTGTAGCAACCATTACCCCCATACTCGATTTAACGACAGCCATATTCCTCCAACCATTGATTCCATCAGCTAATTTCAACCAGGCCGCCTGAATCAACAGTTGTTCGTCAACAACAGATACTGCAAGCGAAATTCGTCGACGATCTGGCAACGCCAGTAATCCAAGATACTCCACTCGATTTTGCCTTCCCGGGCCCCCCAAGATATGGCTACGTCTTCCATTGCATGTGTCCGGACTTGTGTCGAAAACTTGAACAATTCCTCGTGCACCATCAGGGAAATGCATAAAATTCAGGACTCAATAAATTTACCTAAGTTTTTTTGTACTTCTTCCGGCATCTCTTTCAAAAATTCTTTTGCCTTTTCTCGAAATTTACCAGCCAACTCTTTTGCCCCAGTTGCATCATATCCTTTTGCCAGCAGTCCATATATTTCGACTAACCGGCGTTTTTGAATTTCGTTATCTCCTTTTTCATAAATGAGCCCCAAACATGCACACAATTTGTTAATCATCTGCTGATATTTTTTCTCGACAAAATCAAGGTTGGCAAACCCCAGAAGTG
>CAYPLU010000050.1:0-3610 GCA_964411775.1 uncultured Gammaproteobacteria bacterium
AATGATAAGCCTGTTAAGTTCTGTTAAGCCCGACGGGCACAAAAAGGTTAGGTTTTGTTAGGTTCTCTGAGGCCAAGTTTTGGGACTTGGTACTAATGGCCACCACAGTTCTCTCAAAGAGATGTCGACAAGATGATCCTCCTTAAGGGTCATTTGTACTAAAATAGCAAGGGGGAAAGATTGTCACTGTTAAAGGTCGCGGGTATAAAGATAGTCTATAAATATGTTTATTAAGAATTTATATATAAAAAACTTCCGCTGTTTTGGTAGCAGTGATGGTACTAGGATCGCGTTTAATGACAAAATAACAGCGTTTATAGGGATGAATGGGAGTGGTAAAACGTCAATTTTGGAAGCCCTAAATTTTTTGCTGGGACAAGATTATCTACCAACACGGATCAGTGAAAAGGATTTCCATTCTGGCGCGAAGAGTACAAAAGAAAAAGATGCAATTGTTATAGAAGGAGAAACAGCGTCTCCTTTTTACATTGATGTTGATGTAGTAAGCGATAGGGGCATTGCATCAACAGTTGTGGTGCCATGCAACAAAGTTAAATTGTCAATAAAGCGAAGAGAGAAAGCGGATCGAGTATTAGACGATCCATTTATTATCAGTAAGACAGTTGTGCCAATTTTAGGAACTATTGACGACTCAATCTATCAAAATATTGATTTCAAGCGATCCTACAAGATGGTTTCTCTTGAGGAAGTGGGTACTGAAATTAACGATTTAGAAACGGCGAAAGAAATTATCAAAAATTTACTTAAGGGTACAGCTTCGACAATTGAGCATTCTGAAAGGTATTACCAGGTTAAGTTCAAATTGAAATCAGGTGAGGAGAGGTCAGCGTCTTTTCCCAGTTATGCCTTAGGCTTCAATCCAAATAGGATTAAGGCGTTAGTGAAGGCATATTATCTAACCAAGGATAGGGATAATGATGTGTCGGGCAGCTACTCACTGATAGCCAAGATACTGACAGATCTGCAGTGGAGATATAAAAAGAAACACACCAGCGGTGACGGAAAAACAATTGAGAATGAATATGCCACGCTTGCAAATTCCCTACGTAGGATTGTTGATGAAAAAGGAGAGCTAATAAGAGATATTAATGAGAAAATCAAAGTAATTTGCAGTGAAGATAAGAACCTTCAAATAGATTTTATTGATATCGAACAACCCTATAAATCTGCTTTTATTGCAAAAGACGAAAACAACAAACTCCTATTTCCTAGCAACCTTGGGTCAGGATTCAACATTCTGATTGCTTACGCCCTTTTTTCTTATGTTTCGGAACTGGAAAAAATACCGATTATACTAGTAGTCGATGAACCAGAGCTTCATCTTCATTGTGACTGGCAAAAGAAAATGTATAACCTTTTTTCGAATCAGTCAAATGTCCAAGTTGTTTATTCTACGCAATCAGAAAATTTTGTTTCCCTGAAAAATTGGAAACAGATTCGATTACTCTCTAACTCACAACTGTTCCCCAATGATGAGTTGAATACGCAGATACAAGCATCAGACGGAGAAACAGGTACACCAGCAGACTTTCTTGATGACATTGCAAACAGAAACCTGCACATTAGTACCATTTTGAGAGAAAATCTTGAACTTCTATTTACTAAAAAGTGTCTACTAGTTGAAGGACCTTCTGAAAAATATGCTCTTCCAAAACTACTCAAACTTGCTAACTGCGACATTGACGAATACTCGGTATCTATTATTCCTTCGTGGGGGAAAACCAAACTGAAAAACTATCAAATGGTATGCAAGGTGTTTGGCATTGATTACTTTACTGTATTTGATAGCGATAGAGTTGACGACGATGAGTCAGATAATGAGAATTCGGAAATTGAGACAAATGCCCAAAGTGGCAAACTTGTTAAGTTTTCGACAAGTTTTGAAAATAAGTTGGGAGTAGTTGGTGATAGCAAATTTCAAAAATTAGTTAAAAAAATAGATGAAACTAACGACATAAATTTCCTAGATAGTGAAGTCCAAACCGCGGTAAATAGTATGAAAAGTTTTATTCAGGCCGTTTCACATCTAGAGGGTCTTGCCTAAGAATCCATGACCAAAAATTTGAAAAGGATGCTTACATTTCCTGAGTCGGGCAATAAAAATATTGCTCTTTTTTATTTTCTTACGCTTGTAAATAATAGCTGGTTTGTCGCAGGCAATTGGATATTCTTCTGGACCCGCTTTATGACTTTTGGCAAGTTGGGAATTGTAGACGCCATTGCATTCTCTTTTGGACTAATAATGGAAGTTCCTACAGGTGCAATCTCCGACCTTGTTGGAAAGAAAAAAACGATTCTCGTCTCCTGCATTCTCGGGTTTGTTGGTGTAATGGTAATTGCCTCAGCAAACAGTGCTTTAGATATTTTGATTGGGTTTCTGATTGCGCAAGTGAGCTGGGCTCTCTATTCGGGGTCGGCAGAAGCATTAGCCTACGATTCTTTAAAAGAAAGGGGTAAACAAGATAAATATGATGAGGTGATTTCCACCAGTAATATTATTGGCATAGTTGCAACTGTGGCGACCACTCTTATTGGTGCGGCCATGTATGTTTACAATTTCAGGTTGCCGCATTACGCATGGGGTTTTGCTTATTTATTTGGCTTCGTAGCGTCGTTTTGGCTAAGAGAACCAAAAATTGACTCAGAAAAGTTTTCTATCAAAAACTATTTCAAGCAAATGTTCCTTGGGGCAAAAGAATTGGCGACGCCTTACTTAAAACCATATCTCCCCATAATGTTTGCTCTTCTTGGAATCTATTACCTCTATAGCTACGGCTTAGTCAAACCTGCTATTGCGATTGAATTCGGTTTCCTCGCTACTGCTCAAGCAGTAATTCAGGCAATTACGGGAATATCCTGTGCGATCGCTGTTGGATTAATTCCCCGAATGAGAGATAAATTTAGTGACATAGCTGGATTAATTATCTTAGCTGGTATGTTAGCCACGGGTTTTCTGTTCGCTGCTCTGCCTATCGGCTATTTTGGGTTCGGAGTTATGCTCGCTGTAGCTCTGGCAGGCAACATGGCTAGCCCGTGGGTATCAGTTGTTGTGAATAGGGAGCTTCCATCTAAATATCGTGCCACAGCGCTGTCTACAATCGCCCTTTTTACAAAGATTCCCTACGTGGTGGCTGCAATCATAGCGGGTAGAATGATTGACTCTGGATACCTATGGCTGTTTAACTTAGTAATTGGGATAGTAGTATTGGCGAGTGTCATCTGGACAGTGGTTTACTTTTCTTCGCAAAAAAGACTAGTTTGGGCAAAAAATCTGTAACTTCTGAAAAGTACGTCAGAACAATAGATTCTATAAAAATTTGTTCTCTGGGCACCTTGCACACTAAGGTGCTAGGGCCCGATTAAAGTTTATTGCCATACTGGCGGATCGGTGAGTAAGGATAGCAAACCACTGGAAGATATATTGTTCTATTCGGTTCCATTGAATCTCCCTGAAGTCCACACTTCGCCTCGACGAATATCGGGGCTTCGCGTGGCACGGCCATACTCCTTTTCTGGAAAACCTTCCAAAGTTAGAAGCGAAGTGTGTCCCGCGTAGCTTTAGCGAAGTGGGGCAATCTGATAAAGTTAG
>CAYPLU010000051.1:0-3322 GCA_964411775.1 uncultured Gammaproteobacteria bacterium
GGCGTTTTTGAATTTCGTAATCTCCTTTTTCATAAATGAGCCCCAAACATGCCCACAATTTGTTAATCATCTTCTGATATTTTTTCTCGACAAAATCAAGGTTGGCAAACCCCAGAAGTGCGGTCATTTCCATAAACCAATCCCCCTGCTTTCGAACATTTGACAAGGCACTTTCAAAAGTCTTCCTCGCCGTTTTTTTATCACCCGACAACATTTGAGCGACCGCCAATTTTGCTTCTGTCACACCGATTGCATTCCAATCATTGGTATTGGTTAATAACTCGTCTAAACTAACCTCAAACCACACAATTGCTTCGTCATACTTTTCTTGCTTAGTCTTAATAATTCCTAAATCCCGGTGGGCGTTTCCGGCATTCAAAAAATCTTTCAGTTCCTCAAACGCCCGCAGAGCTTTTTCTATTGACCCAATAGCCTCTCCATATCTCCCTTCTGTCGCATAAGCTACTCCTTGTTGCTGCCAAAAATATCCAGCCCATTTTTTATCACCCAACTTTTCCGCCGTGTTTGCCGCTTGTTCATACAAAGGAACTGCTTCATCTGCCTTGCCATTGTTCACAAGGTTTCTTCCTTCATCAACGAATTCCCTTATTTGGGGATTAATCTCTTCCATAACCCAATTTTACCGCGAATTAAGAACCTAAAGCAAACTTATCTGCTCTTCTGTTTTCTTTGCTTTTTCTGTTCGAATCTCTTCACCGAAATACTGTTTGCGAATTTTCTCCACAATCGTCTTAAAACCCAACTTGTCAGTCATAAACTGAGTCCCTGTTTTCCAATCAATCTGGCCTACTCCAGCCGTTTCCAAATCCAATTTCACCGTTGGCACATCCGTCACAATTTTTGCCAGTTGCTTACCCATCCCGGCTGACTCTGCCCCCTCCGCCAATTTTGTCGCCACTTTTTTATCTAGTTCTCCAAGATGTTCGTAGACTTTTTCCAAGGTTCCAAACTTTGTGATTAAATTCTGAGCCGTTTTTGGCCCAATCCCCCGCACTCCCGGATAGTTATCTGAACCATCACCTTTAAGAGCTTTTACATCAACCCACTGCGAGGGTGTCACCCCAAATTCCTCTTCAATCATCCGGTGATCATAAGTTTTAGTCTCCGAAAGACCCTTAACCGGAACGCAAACTTTGACTGCCCCGTTAACTAGTTGCAGCATATCCCGATCCCCCGTGACAATAACTGTCTCAATTCCCTGTTCTTTTGCCTGAAAAGAAAGCGTTCCCAAACAATCATCCGCTTCAAATCCAGCTACTTCAAAATGGGGAATTTTTAGCATCTCCAACATTTCAAACACCAGGGGGATTTGATCTCGAAGGTTCCCCACCATTTCCGGCCGCTTTTCCTGATACTGGGTGTAAAGCTGTTGCCGAAAGTTTGGCGCAGGGAGATCAAATGCGACAGCTAAATAGTCCGGTTTCAGGTTATCAATAGCCCGCAGAAGCATTGTCAAAAATCCATAAACGGCGTTAGTTGGAGTTTCGTCAGGTCCATGGAAGTTGGGAGGAATCGCATGAAATGCCCGATGTAAAATCGCATGTCCATCAATGAGAACCAGTCTCTTCAATTTAAAATTTGAAATTTAAAATTCAAGGTTTCGAAGAAACCTTTGGGTGTCCCATCAATTCTTCAAACTCATCGCCCTCAAGTGTCTCTTTTTCCAATAACACCTTAGCAATTTTGTCCAGCATTTTGCGCTGCTTTTTGAGAATCGTCATCGCTACTTTGTAGCCCTCATCAATAAACCTTCGAACTTCAATGTCAACCTTGGCCATCATTTCGTCAGACAGTTGCTGTCCTTCCATATATGGCCTGCCCATATATGATTTCTGCTCCGAAGAAAGATTAATTGGTCCTAGAATACTCATGCCGTACTCCATGACCATCTCTCTGGCAATGGCGGTGGCATTTTGAATATCGCTAGAAGCTCCGGTGGTAATTTCTCCGAACACTAGTTCTTCAGCCGCTCTTCCCCCAAGCATCGAGGCAATTTTCTCAACCAAATGGGACCGGGTTTCGTTAGTCCTATCAGTTGCTGGCAAATTTAACATGTGACCAAGTGATCTGCCTCGCGAAACTATGCTAATCCGGTGAACCGGGTCTTCATGGGGAAGTTCGTGAGCTACGATTGCGTGCCCCAATTCATGAAAGGCCGTCAACGCTTTTTCTTCATCAGATTGCAATCGCTTTTTCTGCGGGCCAAGTTGGACTTTAATGGCAGCTTCTTCAATGTCCACCATCGCAATTTTGCTTCGATTGTGGCGAGCCGCTTCAATCGCTGCTTCGTTGAGCATATTTTCCAAATCTGCTCCGCTAAACCCGACCGTTCTCTTGGCCACTCTCCCCCAATCAATCCCATCCTCAAACGGTTTATTCTTCATATGAACCTTTAATATTGCTTCTCGGCCCTCTTTATCCGGCATATCAAGTGTCACCCGTCTGTCAAATCTTCCCGGGCGAAGAAGAGCCGGATCCAAAAGATCCCCTCTATTAGTTGCCGCCATAACAATGACACTTTCGTTTGGCTCAAATCCATCCATTTCGATAAGAATTTGGTTCAGGGTCTGCTCCCTTTCATCGTGTCCCCCCATAACAGACATCGACCTGGCCCGGCCAATAGCATCAATTTCGTCAATAAAAATAATTGATGGTTTCGCTTTTTTCGCTTGTGAAAAAAGGTCACGGGCGCGGCTTGCCCCAACTCCTACAAGCATCTCCATAAATTCCGACCCCGCCATTGAAAAAAATGGCACTCCCGCTTCTCCGGCAACTGCCTTTGCCAAAAGCGTTTTCCCTACTCCGCTCGGCCCCAAAAGAAGTACTCCTTTAGGAGTTCTGGCTCCAAGCGCTGCGTATTTTTTAGGATTTTTCAAAAAATCGACCACTTCCTCAAGCTCTCTCTTAGCTTCATCCACTCCGGCAACGTCTTTGAAAGTCACTTTTGGATTATCTTTGTTATAGAGTTTGGCTGGGCTTTGCCCAAAAGAAAAAATAGAGTTAGCTCCCCCCATCTGTCGGCGGTAAAGCCAAACAAGAAGGCCAAAGAATAGGACAATTGGGCCAAACTGCAAAAGAAAGTTGATCCAAAAGTTCTTAGTAACATCGTCTTTATTAGTTAAAGTAATATCTTTTGGATCAAGTCCCAATTCATCTTTGGAAAATAACGTTCTATTCAAATCTTGGTTAGCATCCTTAAGGGACTCCACCTTTTTCCCGTTTTTATAGGTAACCGTCAAAGTGTTTTCCAAAAGATTGATTTCCGAAATTTTTCCTAGTTTCGCATCCGCCAGAATCTGAG
>CAYPLU010000052.1:0-3108 GCA_964411775.1 uncultured Gammaproteobacteria bacterium
TCCCATCCTTACAACCCCAGCTGTTTAAACATTTCTCAAAAACATAAGTCAAAATTCTGCCATACTTGTCATCCTGATATCCCGGCTCATACTCCAAGCTAACGTTTTCCCCTTCAATGAGGTCTCGTAAATATTCCGTCGCGGCCTCTCCTGGGGGTGTTTTGCTTCCGGGGCATCAATTCCCAAAAATCGCACCTGTTGGCCATGAGGTAATCACGAGTGAGAGTCTTCTTCCCGGCCTTCACGTATTCAGATTAGCACTAAAACTTGACAAAGTTCATCTGTACATATACCATATGTACAGATGAAGTCCTTACCAAAGGTTTTGAGGTTCAATTGGGATCGAAACAATATTGACAAAAACCGGCAAAAGCATGACATTTTACCCAAAGAAGCCGAAAGTGTTTTTATTAATGAGGAAGCTATCGTTTTTGCCGACGTAAAACATTCAGAACGAGAGGATCGATTCGTCATTTTAGGAAGGTCACAAGAGCAAAGAAATTTATTTATCATTTTTACTTTTAGAGAAGAAAAAATTAGAGTCGTTTCTGTACGCAGAATGCATCGAAAGGAGGTTGAAAAATATGAAAAAGCTAAAAAGAGCGCCGAAATTTAAAAACGAGGCCGAAGAAGCCAGATTCTGGAATCGGGTTGATTCTACAGAATATGTGGATTATTCCAAAGGTGAGAAGTGGGTTTTCCCCAACCTAAAACTTTCTTCAAAGCCGATTACGCTTCGATTGCCAGAAGCGTGGATTGAACGGGCCAAAGTACAAGCCAATAAACTGGACATGCCCTATCAAACTTTGATCAAGCAATTCATCTTTAAGGGGCTCGGGATGATTTGATCGTGCTAAAATGAGGTCTCTATTGGCTCGATGGTTTATCCTGAAAATTGGGAAATCAATTTTCAGGGCGATGGCTAATATGACTGCTTTAGGTAAAGACTACTCTTTATGGTTAATGATAATCAAAATGAGGTTTACAAGACTCTCGGCATAAACCCTGAAAGAGTTAAACCAATTGACACAGATCCTCTCCGAAGTTACGAGTATCTTTTTGACCTACCTTTATCCCTTGATCGGCCATCATATATTCGATCACCCAATGCCACAGCTTCCTCAATAATTAACGCCACAACAGTGGAAGGTCGCGCTTTTGGCTTGGTTCCCATCGCTTTCAAGTTTGTTGGTGGAATGCTGAATAATCTGGCAGATATACGGAATTCTCTTCCGAAAGGGCTTTTTCTCACTGAGAAGCTCCGCTCGACTGTTTTGTACGATTTGATCACTAAAGGCGTCGGTTTAAATAAATCGAAACAAATATTTACAGACTCCGATGCCGTTTTTCTTAGTCGGGAAGCTATTGGCAGAGATGATCCAGGACCGCCCGCTGGGGCTGTTTCAGAAAAAAACGAAAAAATGGATGAAGTAATGAGTTTGTGGTTCCATTCAATCGGGGGACGCACTCGGTTACCTGTCCGAGTGAGAAGAATGGAAACAATTAGGACTCCACACGGTAATTTATCTCAAGAAGAAGCGAGAACACAAGGTTATAACACCTCAGAAAGTGAGTTAGTCCAAGCAGAATGGGCAATGCGATGTCGCTTGCGAGTTGATGACATATACGACCTGCTTCATTGTTCAAATTGGAAAAGCACCTCAGACTACCGGTACATGTCTCCAACAATTAAAGCTGGCCCAGATACCCAAGAATGGCACATAAATTATCATGAACAAGAATTTTATCGAAACAATTGGCCCGATGTTCAGGGCAAACTCCAAGGATTGGCTAGTTTTATTCTTGCCAGATGCGATCGCGACGAAAACGAGGAATGGCAAAACTTTTTCCAAAAATATGCTAACCCTGAACAGAGAAATATGACCTCTTTTTATAGCGACTATATGGAACTTCTTTTTGGTGAGTTTGGAACCCAGCTTGGCTTGCTAAACAAGCATGACATCGTCCTAAAATTGTTTAACTTCCAAAACTTCACTTTGCTTGGCGAAATTGTCGATCTTGATGTTGCTGCCAAACAAGGACACTATCGAGCTCTAGGATATGAATATCCAGCTTCTAAAGACGACAAGACTCCCGCCGCTCAAGAAGCAGAAATTGCCGGTCAGGCTTTATCAGAAATTTTAGGATTAATGTTCATGCTTAACTATACTGGTAAGATTTTTAATGACGATACAGAACTGATGAATGAAGTTATCTCAAAAACGTTAAGCAAATTTTGTCACAACTATGTTGCCTCCTCGGGCCTTGCTGAGAATCAACAAGATAAAACAATCGCCTTCCTTAGTGGCCTAGAAGGCTATATGGACAGTCGTTTTGTGAGATTCAAAAACTGTCCGAATCCAATCTTTCGAGAATTGCTGTCCCAACTGCAGCAACAAAGAAAAACCCAAACACTCAAAACCTATATCACTGCTATTAAAAAAATCCGAGGGGGAAGCAACATTCGGCACCGCTTTGATTCCTTTGGATATATCCTAAAAGAAGAGATCCCTCCGAACTAAATCTACGAATCAACCAACTAATACTTCCGAAGATCGGGCATCGAAAACCACATTAACATTCGCATAAGCAACTAACGCCCGCACCAATCCCGCTATCTGTTAAAATTAACTTATTTGCCTAATCTAGAATTAGAAATTGCCTGCCCATAGGTAGGCGCGGCGGTCTAAAAATGAGTCTCCTCGCAGCAAAGCTGGCGAGGTATCATCAGAGCGAGGAGCCTCTTCTGTGAGCTTGCTCATCCCTGCAGCAGAGCTACGGGGTATTCGCAAGTTCAAGAATAAAGGCTCGATGGCGAAGTGGTAACGCGGCGGTCTGCAAAACCGCTATGCAGGGGTTCAATCCCCCTTCGAGCCTCAAAAACACAAAAAAACCACCTTGATAAGGTGGTTGCCTTTTTTGTTTACACAGAATTTCTTTGACTCTTGAAAAGTGGTAGGACAATGGTTTTTTGTTATACAGAAAAAGCGCCAAAACTGTGAGTTTGTTTGTCTCGGTTCACGGTCGAAACCGGAACCGGACCCGTTTACCTCTTAGAAAGGAGGTGATCCATCCCCAGCTTCGGCTAGGGATACCTTGTTCATGTTT
>CAYPLU010000053.1:0-2869 GCA_964411775.1 uncultured Gammaproteobacteria bacterium
TAAAAGAATAGTTTTTACGGGCTCTATTGGTCGCAGAAGCAACTAAGTGGGCCGTGATTTCTTCGCCGACCGGTCCCAGGGTGGGGGTAAGGTTGAGGGCAGAGCAGGTTGGTGGATTGATATCAGCGCCTTGGGAGAGTACCTTGAAAGTTGCCTCAACCGGCTTATTAGTATCGATCATTTCCTTTTTGTCCTGGTCCTTAAGTGATGATTTTTTCAGGAGAATTGAGATTTTTGTGCCGCTGTCAGGAGTTATCTTGTGGCCTTTAATTTGGAACGAGAAAAGAGCACTGTTTTTTGGGGCGGTTCCGGCTTTTGTCTCAACCAGGATTCGACCCTTTGTTTTCTTGTCGATTGAGAATGTCCCCAGAGCTTTGTTGACTTCGATGTTTTTGACATCCCCAAGATAAGTATCGTCATAAAGAATGACGATTCTGGTTGACTTGATCACCCTTGGAGCGTTAGCGGCAACCGTGACTTTGAAGAATTTACCTCGCTCTTTACTATCAAGACTTGGAACCAATGATAAAGAAAAACTTTCACGAGCTCGGGGGGTAAAGGAGACACGGCCGGAAAGTGCCAAATAGGCTGCCACAAGTCCAGCTCCAAGGAGGATAAGGATGAAGATTCCGCCAATAATTCGGATCACATGTTTAGTATGAAAGAACCCCGTTTTGAAGTCAACTCGAAGAAATTCTATTTTTTGCCAAAGAGAATATCAACTGTTTCTCCTGAGACGGCTGGGCAAACGAGACTCCAAGAGGGATTCAGTTGGTTACCCCGATGTTCGGCATCAGAGTCAAAAACCCACTCAATAAGATGGGTGCCGGAGAGGATGTAACCATAACTGGCATTTTCACCAATGCCGGTAATGTCCAGCTCTTTCCAATGGTTTTCGTCATTCATGTAGTCTTCCAGGCCTTTGTGACCGTCGAGAGTTCCGGCGGTTTGTTGATCAATTGCCCGTTTTGAGGCAAGAGGGCAGAGACGGTCATATTTTTGAAGCGGAGCTTGGCCGTTGTCCCGGCGGTATTTATTGAGCGCGGCGATAATCTCATCAGGAGTTCCCATATGACTATCATTGGCGACAAAAGTGCGATAGAGATGGTCGCCAATTTTTTCCGTGGTTCCCCAGGGGATGTTGTCTTGGATAGGGATTTTGGCCGGAACTTTTTCCTGAATTAGTTGTGTTTGGGGTAAAGCTGCAATTGTGGCTGATTTTGTGGAGACAATAAAGGAATTGGGACTCTGTTTGAGAGTTAATGAGTTGTTAGGTAAAAACAAGTTTGCGATTTGGATAAATATGGTAAGAAGAAGGGCAAGAATGGTTTCAGGCATATTTTATTTTACCAGTTCAAGGGATGTATAATAGGCTTATGTATTATGAGTCGGGGCCTATTTGTCATATGCCTCCTGATTTTGCCTTCTTGCCAGATGGCGCAGTAGTAACGGCCTATTTTGTGTTGCACGTTTTGGGGAAAGAACCCAATATTATTAGAGATGGCGGAGGTTGGGATACTCTACCGCATAGAAAAGCTCACGACGACCTTGATGAAGCACGGTTAAATCTTGCGGAATTTGTTGAATCCTCGCAGGTTTTAAGTGGCGATGTCAAAAGGGAAGTTGTTTCACTTGCGGTAAGCGTTGAGAGTTGTGATTTTGGGGTTGCCGAGACGAATCATCGTTTAGATAGAGAAATAAGAAGGGGTCATGGACGAATTGTCCCGGCTCATGAATACGTGACGCTTGCAAAAAACCAAATTTCCGGACGGTTTAGGTTGTAGAGGCGGTATCCTTTGATTTTAGTTGTGGTTAAGTGTATCTTTCAGGAGTGAGGTTTAGTTCTTCTTACGTTTGTCAGCAGTGCACGTATGTGAGTCCGTCCTATCTTGGAAAATGCCCAAATTGCGGGAGTTGGAACAGTTTTGTAGAAGAGGTGAAACAAGTTGGAAAGGCGGCTCACTTTGCGAAAGTTTCACGAAGTCGGGAGAGTGTGAAGCCAATAAATTTGAGTGAAGTTGAAGCTAAATCAACAGAAAGAATAACAACCGGAAATAGCGAGGTTGATCTGGTTCTTGGTGGGGGAATCGTTCCCGGAGTAGCTGTCCTTCTTTCAGGCGAACCAGGGATTGGGAAATCAACACTACTTTTGGAGCTTGCCAAGAAGTTTTCCGGAGTTGTTTTGTATGTAGCCGGAGAGGAATCGGCTTCGCAAATTAAGATCAGAGCAACGAGGTTGGGGATAAAAACGGATAATATTATTATTTTCGAATCAACAAATGTTGATGAGATAGTACAAGTGGTTAACGATAAAATTGGGCTTATTATTGTTGATTCAATACAGACATTGACAACAGATGATTTAACGGGCACGGCTGGGTCGGTAGGGCAAGTGAGAGAGTCGGTAGCAAGAATCTTAACCGTGACAAAGAGGATGGGAATACCGGTATTTTTGGTGGGGCATGTAACTAAGGACGGAACGATTGCGGGGCCAAAGGTGATTGAGCATGCGGTGGATACAATTTTGACAGTGGAAGGCGAGAAGTTCACTTCCTTAAGGCTAATTCGGTCGGTCAAAAACCGGTTTGGCCCAACTGATGAGGTGGGAATTCTGGAGATGAGTGATTCTGGCCTCCGACCTGTAACTGATTACAATGGATTATTTACGGATCTGCCTGCCGGTCAGGCGGGTTCCACACAAGCAGGCTCATGTTATTCCATTACTATGGAAGGGACTCGGCCAATTTTGGTAGAAATTCAGGCTTTGGTTACCACAACGCCACTGCCGATGCCCAGACGGGTTGCCTCAGGAATTAATCTCAACCGACTGCAAATGGTTTTGGCGGTTTTGCAAAAACGGCTTTCTCTT
>CAYPLU010000054.1:0-2539 GCA_964411775.1 uncultured Gammaproteobacteria bacterium
AATCTTTTAGTAGTATGTGTAAACTATGAGATTGCTTCGCGTTGCTCGCAATGACAAATTAGTTATTCTCTTCCAAACTAAACAAAAACCTGGCCACATCATCACTTACTGAATTAGTGAAATACTTATAAACTTCTGTTGGCCAAACCCATTTCAGTTCTGAAAGGCCATTTCCAGGTTTAATTTGCGTTTCGTTAGCTGGTGAGCAATGAAAATAGAGGGCCACCACTTGAGCTTTTTTAAAAAAAGCGTCCGGGTGAATTCGCGTTGAGACGAGGGAGTTAACGGAAACCAAAAGACCGGTCTCAAGAAGCATCTTTTTTTTCAATTCCGTTTCTAAATCGAGGGAATTCATGGAGCCTCCGGGAAAAACCCAACTGAGATTCTTGACCCATGGATCTTTGTCTGCCCTTGAGCCAATAAGGACTCGCCCTTTTTTGTCGACAATGATTCCAAGTCCCACGATGATGACTTTAAGAGGAATTGTGCTTCTTGCCTGCCAAAAACTGCGGAGAATTTTAGCTAGATCCGGTAATCTATCTTCAGGAGATCGAGTATAACTATTTGTAATAATTTCGGTGGATTTAGAATGGGCGTCAATCAGCTCTCGCAGAAATTCACTCCTGGTCTTGTGCTCTTTTTTAATTAAAGCATCCAGTTCATCATGAATTTCCAGTGGGAGGGAGAAACCGACAATTTTCGTTTTCCGTGACATGTTAGTATGAACAAGTTATACGAAGTATAACAAGCGGAATAAAAGTGTCAATTGGCTAATTAACGTGGGGGACAATATCTGCTGGATTAATAATCTGCCCTTTATAGTGAACCTCCAGGTGAAGGTGGGGGCCAGTGGAAAAGCCGGTTGAGCCTGATTCGCCCAACTCTGTGCTCATTTGTACTTTATTACCGACTTTGACGGAAGTTTTTGAAAGATGTCCGTAAAGAGACTCGTAACCACCCTCATGCGTCACTACAATATAGTTTCCGTAGCCAAGAGGATCTACGCTCACTTGGCCCACCACACCAGGCATAATTGGGTATACACTCGTGCCTGTCGGTGCGACCAGATCAGCCCCCGGATGAAAGAAAGAAATGCCCCGAGACTCGTAGGTAAACTTGATTGGGGACTGAATGGAGGAAATGGTTTCTGCATCAATTACCGCCTGCCTATTTGAGCCTGGACTAGAAATGGCGATAACCCCGCCAACATTTGCGAAGTTCTCAATCAGGATAATTGAGAAAACTAATGCTACCAGCACGATTCCTCCGATTCGTCTGGCAAAAGTGTGCCTGATTGATTCTCTCAAAATCCTCCCCAAGGCAGAGTTACCCCGTTCTGTAAGCCCCAAAAAGACCTTAATGGCCTCAATGATTTTGCCCATAAAAATGTTCCGCTTTACTGCGGAACTGAAACAAACTATATCAAAATTTGCCTAAAAAGTCAAAGTCGACTTGGACTGTTGTTTTGATCCATTTAGATTAGATTGTGTATCATTGACAAGGGGTTAACACGTTGATAAATTGGCTGTATTAACAACCCAAAAACAACTGCCTGTTCTAGCAATCTTTTCCATCTATGAACGTGCAAAAACACCGTCTCCACAATCCAAACCGAAGAGACTGTTATAACAGCACTTTCAAAAAAATCTTCGTTCGAAAGGGGGTGAACATATAAATGACAAAAGCAGATTTAATAGAGGTCGTTGCTAAAAAAGCATCCCTCACCAACAAAGCTTCTCGGGAAGCCGTCCAAGCCATTCTTGACTCTGTTCGCGACGCCTTAAAGCGCGGCGAAAAAGTCGTCGTCACTGGTTTTGGAACCTTTTCCGTGAGAAGTAGAGCCGCTCGAACTGGTCGAAACCCACAAACTGGCGCTTCGATTCAAATCGCAGCTCGAAAAACTCCAGGCTTCACCGCTGGAAAAGCCTTGAAAAAGTCCATCAGATAATTCTGATTGATTGAAAAAAACACCTATCCCGATTAACCTCGGGATTTGGTGGTTGACCGAAGGTCATTGCGAGGAGCGCTAGCGACGCGGCAATCCTTCCAGTTCTTGAATCCTGGATCCTGAATCGTGAATCAAAGCTCTTTGAGCTGACCCTCCTCAATCGTGTAGATCTTCTGAGCGACATTTTCCACCAACGCCCGATCGTGAGAAATGAGAACAAAGGCGCCCTGGTAGTTCAAGAGAAACTTTTCTAGGGATTCTACGCTTGGGATATCCAAATGGTTAGTTGGCTCGTCCAAAAGAAGTACCTCCGGGTTAAGAATAAGAAACTTAGCTAACTGAACCCGTGATCTTTGACCCCCCGATAGGTACTTTATCTGAGTCTTACTCGTTCGTTTATCAAACAAAAACTGTTCCAGATATTTTCCAAATCCAAACTCATTTCCCGGTTTGACACTTTGCAGTTCATCAATTGGCGTGTTTTCCGGGTCAAGCCGGTCAAAATGATCTTGGGAATAATATCCTGTCTTGAGATCTGTCCCAAACTCAACTGTCCCGGTGTCTGGTTTCAAAGATCCGGCCAGAATTTTC
>CAYPLU010000055.1:0-2271 GCA_964411775.1 uncultured Gammaproteobacteria bacterium
ACAATTTTGAAAACTGGTTTTTCTATGAGGTGGATGAAGAGCACTATTCTTTCATGACAAGGATGATTACCATTAATCATCACCTTCCACTAATTGGCGGGCCAATTTCCGGAACCAGACTTTACATGGCCCCCTGGTTTCTCTATTTTTCATCAATTTGGTATTCCCTTAGCGGTAACAGCCCAATATTTTTCGGAATCGTAACCACGGCTTTGGGACTACTTACTATTTGGTTAATTTACCTTATCGGTAAAAAAATATATTCACCAACCGCTGGTGCAATAGGAGCACTTTTATACGCCTCGTCATTTCTTATGGTCATCTTTGACCGCCATCAATGGAACGTGACCCTTCTTCCGCTAGTGTCAACAGCAACGATGTACCTTCTCGTCAGGTGGTTAGAGGGTGGACGCCGGTGGTTAGTTGCCGCCGCCATCATTGTTACGTTTGGTATCAGCTCGACCTTTACTGCTTTTGCCGTCTTTCTGTTTGCGCTGGTTATTGTCCTTCTTGGAAAAAGGCCCTTTCTTAGAAAAGATCCCCTAATTTTCTTTGGAATTGTATCAGTTGGTCATCTAACCCTTGCCATTTTTGATCTCCGTCACGATTTTTGGTTGATGAGAGCCTTTGTTGATTTCCTAACCCATCCGGCCTATTCGTCAGTCCCATTTTTTTCAAGAATAAGTAACACCATTAATCTTCTTCTTGAGTCATTGGGAAAAGCAATTCTCATTGACCACCCACTTGATATTGCTGATGAATCGTCAATTTGCCTAACAGGCATTACGAGATTTGTTTCCTCACCCTGGATGATGCTCGGCTCACTAGTTTTTATCATTGGTTTTCTAAAACTATTCCTAACTAAAAAACTTGGTCGCTTTGCTTGGCTATTGATATTGCTTCTTACCGTAAACGTTTTGTCTCTAATATTTTTCCGGGCTGATCCAAGCGAGCGCCACTGGCTCCCGTTTTATCCGTTTTTCTTCCTCATGATTGGGACGGTGCTTGCCTACCTTTGTCAGCGCTCATTTTGGCAAAAAGCCCACGTCTTCATTGTTGTCGGGGCTGTCGTAATAATTAATTCCCTAGCTCTTCTATCGTCATGGTCATCCTATGGTTGGAGAGATAAGAATGCCGCGGTAAGATTTATAATCGATAAGACTAAAAAGAGTGAGTTCTACCTAGCCGCTTTTGGAGACGCTTGTCATGAATGGGGCTATCGTTATCAGTTTAGTCAACTCAATCATGAGCCTGCGGGCAGTTACATCGATTATGATTTCACTTGGATGTATCAAACCCCACCAAAGCCAGAAAACGCCACCACCAAAGCTACCATTCTCTCCCCGAATAAAAACATCCCTGAGTCGAAAAGAATTATTAATCTGAGACAATCGCTAGTAAATAATTCCTACGAACAAAGCCGATTTGGTAACGTTGAGGTATATTTAAAAAAAATAAAGTGAACATCCTAATAGCACTAAAAAAATTCTTAAAGGACCATAAAGAAGTTGTTGCTGTCAGTTTAATTCTGTTCCTGGCAGCCTTCTTCCGTTTTTATAAGCTTTCGTCATTTCAATATTGGTCAACCGATGACGAGATCTTTTCCGCCGTTGTGACGCGAATGATTTTTGGTCACAAAATAACACTTGTCAGCCCTAACGCGACCCTTGGCGTCAGTCTAGGGTCATTCTTTCACATAATTTCAATTGGTCCCTACTTTTTGGCTCGGTTCAACGCCTCAGTAATCCTTGCATTTGGATCGGCCTTGGGAGTGGCGACCACTGCACTAATGTATCTTGCTGGCAAAGAAATTGGTGGCCGGCGAGTTGGGATCTTTGCGAGTTTTCTTTACGCCACTTCATTTTTAGCATCATTTACCGACCGGCGTTGGTGGCCACTCACCCCAGATGCAATTCTTGCCACTTTGGCAATTTTTTCTCTTGTCAAAATGGTCAAAGGGAAGCTTCGTTGGTCTTTGGGGCTTACCATTGCCGCAAGTTTTGCCTGGCACTCCGACCCAACCTTACTGGTTGTTTCAGTCGCCGCCCTAATCTCATTTGCGGTTTTCCGTTTCCCGATATTTTCAAAGGCGTATATTCCGGCCATCATTTATCTAATAATTTCCATTGCCCCCTTTTTCATTTTTGAGCTACGTCATCCAGCAGCCATTTCCCACCCAATTGATAATTTCGTCACTGGGAGTCGTTCCCTGACGCAAGGAAGCAGAGCCAATGCCATCCTAAGAAATGATATTGTTGGCAATTTTACACG
>CAYPLU010000056.1:0-879 GCA_964411775.1 uncultured Gammaproteobacteria bacterium
TCTTTAGCTGTTGCTAGAAGTGAGTGAGTGCAACCTTATTTAAATGTTGGTTTCGAGCGGAAATCTCTGAAGTCAATCCGCGTGCGATTGGTTATGGAAAAAGCGTTTTATCAGATGAGCTTATACAACAACTGCAGAAGCAAAAACTTCGAGTAGTGGCACTCCCCCATCCAGGTGACGTCTTGTCAATTCTAGAAAAGCCATCTTATGTTTTTTTCTTCGCAAATGAGACCGTCTCTTCCCGAGTAGCGGAGCTTCAATATCGAGAGAGCCTCCAATCGGCTTTGCGTACTCGAGCGAGGGTGATTCTTCTCTTAACGGAGAGAACGTTATTTCAGGAAAGCCGACTTAGGTTGGTGGCTGACGAAATTGGACTGGAACCATGCTTAGTTGAACTTCAGGGAGAGTTTGAAAACACTCATATAAAAACCCAGACAGTAGTAAAAATTATCCGATTTACCTTCTCTGGGCAAAAAGTTTTACGTCAGGTAGTTTTTGGGGAGAATAAAAACCAGCAACGACCGTACTCTGAGAATCGTGTTGGTAATGGGGCCACAAAAAAAGATCCAGAAAAAGTATTAACGAAGTTGGCGCAAACAATGAAAAGTCAGCGACGATGGTCTTTTTGGAAGTCACTTGGGTTGTCCCCTCGGGTAATAGGGGGGATGGTGCTGGTGATGCTAGTTTTAACGCTGGTATTTGCCCCCTTTTTCTGGGTGGGGACGCAAACAGCTCTGGGAATGAGCGAATTGCTTGCGGCTAAGGATAAGGTGTTAAGTGGGGAATTTGATAGCGCGCGTCAGCGGGCGATGCTAGCGAAAAGCCACTTTTCGGCCCTTAAGAGTTTCTTGGGGCCGGTCGTTGACAAAACTAATGGTA
>CAYPLU010000056.1:889-2088 GCA_964411775.1 uncultured Gammaproteobacteria bacterium
CGCGCTACTATCGTTTTTTGGATTTATTGGATCAGTCCAGCGATACGGTTCAAGAAATAATTGACCTGGGGCCAAAAGTGGCACAGTTACCAGAAACAATAATGCGAGTGAATTCGAAGACGGATCCGCAGAAGGTCTTGAATGAGCTTAGTATTTCATTACCCCTAATTGATGCGCAATTGGGTTTGTTGCAGGCAAAGGTTGAAGAAATCTTTGCCGATGGGTCAGCTACGTGGCTGCAAGTGTTTAGCGTTTCGCAAGGAAAACTTGAAATATACCGAAGTCTCTTGCCCGATGCTCGCCGGCAAATTAGGCGGGCAGAGAAAATTATTAAGGTGTTTCCTGATATGGTTGCGGTTTCGGGAGAGAAAACGTACTTGGTTGTCTTTCAAAACAGTGCTGAGTTACGGGCAACAGGGGGGTTTATTGGATCATATGCTCTAGTTCGTTTTCAAAAGGGCAGCCTGGCGGGTTATAAGGTCTTTGATATTTACTCAGCGGATGGACAATTACGCGGGCAGGTGTCTCCACCGGATGAAGTTTTGCATTATTTGGGACAACCGAGCTGGTACATGCGAGACGCAAACTTTTCGCCAGATTTTCCACTGACAGCGAAGCGATTGGAATGGTTTTTGGAAAAGGAGACAAATCAAAAAGTTGACGGCGTGATCGGGATGAATATTGAGGCCGTTCAAAAGCTTTTAGTGGCAACGGGGCCAGTAAGCCTGCCCGATTTTGATGACATTGTCGGAGCTGAGGATTTTTATCACAAGACTCAGTATCAGGCTGAAATTAATTTCTTCCCGGGGTCGACAAAGAAACGGGATTATCTAGGGGCGGTGGCGGAAGCAATTTTGGGGAAGTTAGCGGGAGAATCGCACAAATCGTGGTTGAAATTGCATGAAGCTCTTCAGGCGGCGTTCTTAGAAAAAGACATAATGGTTTATCTTGATAACCAGGTGACGCAAATACCATTTGAGGAGAGTGGATGGGATGGGGGATTACGGACCGGGTATTGTGCGACCAATCGGGCGAACTGTCTAATGGTGGTTGAATCGAACTTTGGTGCTAATAAAGCTAACTTTTTTGTGCAGCGGGATTTTTCTGTCCAAATGGTTGTTGATAAAGCTGGAGGGGTCGATGTTGCTGTTGCAATACGTTTGCAAAACGATTCGCCATCGGAATCCTGGCCGGGGGGA
>CAYPLU010000057.1:0-2059 GCA_964411775.1 uncultured Gammaproteobacteria bacterium
CTGTGGCCAGTAAGAATCTACCTGGTGGATGATAGGAACCAACCAACAGACGCGCGGTGGTAAACCAATCAAATGTTTTAAAAGCCTGCGTCAGCTGATTAGCCGTGACATACACACCTAGTTCATCTTCACCGTGAAATTGGGCAGTAAAAATACAAGGGGCGAATAGCGCGGCTAGGCAGGCAGTGATAAGGGCAATTTTTCGCCATGTTGTCATCAACTCAACCCTAGCATACTGTGGATATATGTTTGAAGAGTTTTGGGAAAAAGCTGCCGCCAGCGAACTGGCCTGGTTCAAAAAGTGGGAGCGCGTGCTTGATTGGCATCCAGAGCGCATGGGTACTTCACCTGAACCCTACGTCAAATGGTTTGCGGGCGGAACATTAAATGTCTCGACTAATTGCTTAGACAGGCATGTATCGGCTGGGCAAGGAAATAAGCCCGCTATTATTTGGCATGGAGAAAGTGGCGATCGGCGAGTTATTACATACAGCGAATTATTGAAACAAGTATGCAAGTTAGCGAATGCTTTGCAGGGGCTGGGTATTCAAAAAGGCGACGTAGTGACTATATATATGCCGATGATTCCTGAAGCAGCCGTGGCCATGTTGGCCTGCACGCGCATTGGGTCAATTCATTCGGTGGTTTTCTCCGCTTTTTCAGCTCAAGCCTTGGCAGATCGCATCAATGACGGCCAGGCAAAGTTAATCATCACGACTGACATGAGCCATTACGGCGGCAAGGAAGTTTCGTTAAAAAATACTGTTGAAGAAGCCTTGAAGCAATGTCCTTCGGTTCAACATGTTCTCTCGGGACGGTGGTGGGAGGAAATTATGAATGATCCCATGTTGCCCGAAACTTTCAAACCTGCGCAACAAGATTCAGAAGATCCGCTATTTATTTTGTATACCAGTGGTAGTACAGGGAAACCAAAGGGTGTGTTGCATACGACGGGCGGTTATTTACTCTATGTCCATCTAACGTTAAAAAATCTTTTTGATGCTAGGCCAAATGATATTTATTATTGCACGGCTGATATTGGCTGGATTACGGGGCATAGTTACGTGGTGTATGGACCGCTTTCCAATGGCCTGACAACGATTATGTTTGCCGGCCAGCCGACGTACCCAACGCCAGATCGCTTTTGGCAAATTATTGAGCAGGAAAAAGTAAACATTTTTTACACAGCGCCGACGGCGATTCGGACCTTAATGGCCGCCGGCGACGAGTGGCCGAATAAATATAATTTATCTAGTTTGCGAGTCTTGGGATCTGTCGGCGAGCCAATTAACCCAGCTGCCTGGCAATGGTACTTTTCTGTTATTGGTCAGGAAAAATGCCCGATTATAGACACCTGGTGGCAAACGGAAACGGGCGGCATTATGATTGCCCCTTCGCCGCATGAGGTGCCAGCTAAAGCAGGTTGTGCCCGCCGACCCTTTGCTGGAATTGTTACGGAAATAAGGGATGGTAATTTAGTAATTACCCAACCGTGGCCGGGGATGCTGCGCGGCGTATATGGCGATGCCAAACACGAACGAATTAAAGAAACATATTTTACCAAATATCCCGATGTCTACCTCACGGGCGATGGTGCTTATCTAGATGCTGATGGTGATATCTGGATTACTGGCCGGGTGGATGATGTGATGAATGTTTCCGCGCATCGGTTTTCTTCAGCAGAAATTGAAGCAGCTTTAACAAGTCACGCCTCGGCTGTGGAAGCAGCCGTTGTGGGCATACCAGATGAGCGCACCGGGCAAGCGTTGTATGCGTTTGTTATCCCTGCTTTTGGAACGGAGCCTGATCCTGCCTTAGCCGACGTTCTACGTAAACATGTGCGAAAACAAATTGGCCCGATTTGTAACGTCGCCCATATTCAATTTGTGAAGGCCTTGCCCAAAACCCGCTCCGGCAAAATCATGCGGCGCATTCTCCGCGCCTTGGCCACAGGTAACTTGGCCGACATCGGCGATACCAGTACTCTGGCTGACCCCAGCGTAGTAGAGCAATTACAGCAATCACGATAGCTCATCGATCAATCGACTAGTGGTATTAC
>CAYPLU010000058.1:0-1842 GCA_964411775.1 uncultured Gammaproteobacteria bacterium
AACAGGTACAAGTTTTGGTGGAAAAGGGTTATGGCTATGAAACAAGTGACGGGATTTACTACGATATTTCCAAATTTGTCGGGTATGGCAAACTATCAAGACGAACGGAGGCAGATAGGGATGCAGGGGTGTCAAGGATCGATGAGGGAAGTGACAAAAAAAACAAGAATGATTTTTGTTTGTGGAAATTTTCAAAAGAGGGAGAGCCGTTTTGGGAAACGGAACTTGGCAAGGGCAGACCGGGCTGGCATATCGAAGATACCGCTATTACAGAGACTTTTTTTGGACCTCAGTATGATGTTCATGGAGCAGCAGTTGATTTAATCTTTCCTGACCATGCGGCAGAAATTGCTAAAATGAAAGCAGTTTCGGGAAAATCGCCGCTAGCGAAATATTGGATGCATGCAGCATTTCTAAACATTGGGTCGGAAAAAATGTCTAAAAGTAAAGGAAACTTTATGACGGCTCGAGAAGGAATCGAAAAATATGGGTACCGACTGCTGCGATTTTTCTTCATAAGTAATCACTACCGAACAGCAATTGATTTTAATGAGACTGTTATGGAACAAGTTCGTGGTGGTCTTAAACGAATTGACGAATTTACTCTCGCAACTGATCCGCTTCGTGAAGATGATCCAGAAAGTGTTCGAAAACTCAGGGCGGAGATGGTGGAGAGCTTTGATAATGACTTTGACAGTCCAAAGGCATTTGCCGCTCTGTTTAACTTTATTCGTGAAAGCAACTTAAAAGGTGGAGGTGGAAAAAATGCTTACGCCTTTTTACAGGAACTAAATCAGGTCTTTGATTTTTTAAAATTTAAAGAAACCGATGAAGCCCCGCTGACAGTACAGAATTTATTTGAGGAGCGGAACCGATTGCGGAGTGAAAAAAGGTTTGACGAGGCAGATTCTGTGAGGGGGGAAATTGAGAAACAAGGATATGTGATTGAGGATTTGGGTTCGAGGTCAAGACTTCGAAAGGCGTAGGAATTGAAAAAAACTCTTGGATCGGGCATCATGAAGGCAAATGAGAAAACTGCTTATTTTTGGTTCGGGTTTTTTAGTCGTCTTTGTCGTCTTAAATCTTATCCTTTTGGATTTTTTTGTAGTTTCTCAAAGAGGCTCACTTCTCGATCTTTCAACCAGGGTGGGGATGCTTTCAGATGGCTTTAAAACCCTAACGGGTCGAATTTATGGTACAAGTTTCGCTGATGCAGTGACACTAAAACCGCAGACAGGGCAGACCGCCTTTCCTTCAGGGTCGGTTGACTCGTGTTCGTCAACCTGTGTTGGGCTTATTCGGTCGGCAACGTCATCGGGGGTTAAGACGCAAACACAGACAACTGTTTATACGCCGCCAAAGATAATTACCAATAGTGTTTCGAAGGGGGAGTTTTTTATTCCTTTGGGAAGCGGAACCATTTCAACCGGAACTGACTGGACAGATATTACATCAGCTCAGGCAATTTTTGACGCAGCCAATTTTGGCTCCATAAAAGCGGCTTATTTTGAAACATTTATTCGAACTAATGCCGGTCAAGTTTCGGCAAGGCTTTTTGATACGACGACGCCAGCAATTCTTTTTTCAAGTGAAGTTTCAACAACGTCCAATGTTTCAACCTTTTTGTCGGCACCAATAACCGTTTCGGCAGGAAATAAGACGTATCGGGTTCAGATGAAAAGCACCATTGCGACGGGGGTTTTGGAGCAGGCTAGGGTGAGGATCATTGTCCAGTAGCGCTACTGTTTAAAGAGCAAAGGCTTCGAGGCTTAGACCGTCTGAAGTTGAATCTTGATAAGATACGGTCACCGTTAGTTTGAAGCTATTCATATTTGTATCGGT
>CAYPLU010000059.1:0-1789 GCA_964411775.1 uncultured Gammaproteobacteria bacterium
TGGTTATCAATCTCTCCACACAACCATATTCTGCGAAAGAAACCGAATTGTAGAAATTCAAATCAGAACTCCAGACATGCACGATCATGCTGAAAACGGCATAGCCGCTCATTGGGCATATTCAGAAGAAGGTAAGAAAAAGATGTTCAAGGCTGACCTTAAGGAAACTCAGTGGGTAAACCAACTCAAACAATTCTTGCAAGAAATGAAGCCCAAAGAAGGAATTGAGAAAGTAAAAATAGATTTTTTTAAAAATCGTATTTTTGCTTTTACCCCCAAGGGTGATGTTAAAGACTTACCCGAAGGATCAAACCCGATTGACTTCGCTTATGCTATTCATACGGATCTTGGCCACGCCCTTAAAGGCGCCAAAGTTAACGGTAAAATAGTCCAGCTAAATTACAAGCTTCAAAACGGAGATGTGGTTGAAGTTATTAAAGGTAAGACTCCAAAACCATCGTCCGACTGGCTAAGAACGGCCAAAACAACTGAAGCTAAAAAGAAAATTAAAGCTTGGTTTGCCGCTGAGGAAAAGAAGCTTAAGGAAGCCCAGGGAATCAAGGAAGAGGTCAAAGAGAAAAAAAATCAAAAAAATAAAAAAGTTGTTGTTGAAATTGCTAAAAAAGGCATCCCTGTTATTCAGGGCCAAACCGGATTACTGTATAAAATCGCCAAATGCTGCAACCCTAAATTCGGAGACAAAATAAAGGGCTATGTGACTATCAACCAAGGCGTCTCAATCCACCTTGTTTCCTGCTCAAATCTTAAAAAAGCCACCGGCAAACGTTTACTTTCGTCAAGTTGGTCAATTCGCTTAAAATAGTTGCAAACCCTTTCCGTATCATTTTCTCAACCGGTGCTTCGGGATAGATAAACAATAGCTTTAAAACCTCTGGAAGCCTTCGGGAATTCCTTCATCTCTGAAAATTAAAAACCAAAGTCGGTTTTATTTTCAGGATTCAGTCAGTTCCCGCTTTCCTTTCGGTTTATAAAGCTTTGTTTATAGCTATCCCTCCCGCAATGGTTTCAAAAATGATACGGAAAAAGTTTGCAGCTCCCTTTTAAAACAAATGGGGCTCGCTGTTGGCGCCTTGGCGCTACTAAGCGAGCCCTTAATTACGGGAGTTCCAACTGCAGACCATGCTTCCCGACGTGGAGAATGACCTTGCTATCACGGATGAGGTCAGCCAGCTCTCGACCAGCTTGAGCCGGCGTCATGTCGAGCTCCGATCCGTCGCCAAACTCACCGTTCCGAACAATCTCCCAGTCGTGAGGGCCAACACCCATTGTGTAGCCCTGGTTTCTGCCGTCGTCCGAATCCCTGATTTCAACCAACCGCTTCATAATCTCACTCATGACACACCTCCTAGGTTGTTCAATTATATAACAATTTAACTAAAAAGTCAATAGGTAGCTTTTTCAGACATGAATCTTTTATAAAACAACGGGGGTTCCCGCGTAGCCTTCTCATTTTTAAGCTCAGCAAAAATACATAGGCTTCAGTCTATGAAGGGATTTACGGACCGCGACGGCGGGAGTAAAAGACGAAATTCTAGTCCCGACTTTGTCGAGGATCCTCGATGGCATAGCCATCGGGACAGAAATTTACGTCGTGCCCTGAATAGGCTGAAGCCGAGAGTATTTTTGCGAGAGCGGAAACTAGTCGATAATCCTTTCCGCCCTTCGACAAGCTCAGGGCAAAAAGAATCATAGGTTAGTCTATGATTCTTTTTGCAACTTTATTGAGTTCCTGGAGAGTGGCGAATTTGATGACGATGTGGCCGCCGGT
>CAYPLU010000060.1:0-1741 GCA_964411775.1 uncultured Gammaproteobacteria bacterium
GGTGAAGTGACAAATCATCCAAAATGACTTTTGATTTGTCATTGCGAGGAGCTTGCGACGTGGCAATCTAACTAGAATATGACTTAGATATTCCCTTTGCCAAAATGGCGGTCTTTCGTTTGTGTTGTTTATCTAGGTCGACCGAAATTCCGAGGCTGTCTTTATCCTTTGGCGGTGGGGCAATCATATCTCGTTTGAACCTTTCCAGCCGTTTTTCGGTGCTGTGGTAGGCCCCAACCAGTTTGCCGCTGGAAGCAGCCCGGATCCGCAGCACGGCCACCGGTTCCTCAAGCCTTTGCTTCTCTTTTTCCTGTGTTTTAAACAGATGGAACCGCTCCTCCAATTCTTGTTGATAGAAATCAACAAATTTCTTATAGCCGAAGTCATAAACATTGACTTTTTCTTCCGAAACATTCCAAACCTGGTCAGTGACGTTTGCCAGAAGTTTCCGGTCATGGGAAATCATAATGACTAACCCTTGAAATTTCTTAATGATTTCTTCAAGCCAGACCTTGTTTTCGATGTCGAGGTGATTGTCTGGTTCGTCAAGAAGAATGACATTTTTCTTTTCCGCAAAGATGAGCTTTCGGATCTCCGCAATCTTTTTTTGGCCACCAGAAAGCGTTTCATTAGCGGTGAGTTCCTGAGGTAAATATCCCAAATCTACGTCATTTCCCCAGTGAACCGATCCAGTATCGCTTTTTTCTTCCCCGGCCAGCATTTTTAGAAGCGTGGATTTCCCTGAGCCGTTGTCGCCAATAAGACCAATAACATGTCTACCCTCAATCGAGAGGGTAAAATTACCAAAAAGCACTTTGTGGTAGCTCTTGGAAAGGTTGGTGGCTGATAGTGAGATCATTGTTATAGCTTGTATTGTAGCGTAAAATTGCTGCGTGGCTAATCTCAAAACCTCATTTAAGGAAATTAATGACCTGATCTCAAAATCTCAGAGAATTCTTTTAAGTTGCCATCTGGGAGCCGATGGTGACAGCGTCGCCTCAAATCTTGCTGCCTAGCACGTCCTGAAAAGTCTTGGTAAGCAAGTGACGATCGTTTCTCCGGAGCCAGATATCGAATGGGCCAGTTTTTTGCCCGGCTTTGAAGATATTAAAATTACTGACGTTTCATCCTTAGACGACTCCAAGTTTGATCTGTTTCTTAGCCTCGACTGCGCTGTCTGGAATATGGTTACTCGGGGGCCAATCCCGCCAAAATGGACAGTCCCAACGATAGTCATTGACCATCATCCAAATAACGAACACTATGGTCAGATAAACTTCGTTGATCCAAAAGCTAGCTCCACTTCAGAAATCCTTTTTGAGTTTTTTTTAAAACTTAAATACGAGATCAGAAAGGATGTGGCCAGATGTCTTTTGGCAGGCATATTTTCAGACACTGGAGGATTTGGCCATGCCAACACCAGTGCAGGCGTTCTAGAAAAAGCCGCTAAATTAATCCGGCTTGGAGGATCATGGAGCGAGTTAATTTTTAATTTTGACCGGCAAAGCTCATTAGCTAAACTGCGTTATATTTCCCTGGTATTGTCCAAAATCAAGGTCATCAAAGACCTTCGCTATGCCTGGGCCGTCGTTTCCAAAGATGACCTCATCAAAGCGAATGTCACCCCTAAAGATGCTCACGGCGTGGTTAATCAATATTTTATGTCTAGTCAAGAGACCGCCTTCGCCTTTCTTTTAGAAGAATATCCGGATGGCAAGATTTTTGTCATGGTCCGTTCAAG